>DATHEP010000353.1:0-6041 GCA_035318525.1 Conexibacter sp. | reverse complement strand
TCGTGCTGCCGGGCATCCTGTCGCTCTCGATCGTCGTCGAGCGGATGACCGCCGGCGCCGCGCTGCTGGACCTGCCGACGCCGCGCGTCGCGGTCGGCGAGCCGGCGAACCTCACGCTCGTGGACCTCGGCGAGAGCTGGGAGGTCGGCGCGCGCGGCTACGCCAGCAAGTCGGGCAACAGCTGCTTCGAGGGTCGCACGTTGCGCGGCGTCGTGCGGTTGACGCTCGCCGCCGGCGCGGTGGCGCATCGGGTCGAGGTCGGCGTGGGGGCGGCCGCATGAAGGGCGACGTCGCGCGCAGCTCGGCGCTCGCGACGAGCGGAGGGCGAAACCCCGGTTTCCGCACGCTCGACCGGGAGCGCACCGCCGTCGTCGTGATCGACGTGCAGGAGGCGTTCGCGAAGGCGGTCGACGACTTCGACGAGGTCGCACGGCAGACGGCGATCGTCGTGCAGGGCGCGCGCACGCTCGACCTCCCGTTGCTCGTGACCGAGCAGTACCCGCGCGGGCCGGGCGACACGGTCGCGCCCGTGCGCGAGGCGCTCGGCGACGTCGAGCGGCTGCCGAAGACCGTCTTCTCGGCGGCGCGGGCGGACGGGTTCGACCTGGCGGGGCGCGACCAGGCGCTCGTCTGCGGGATCGAGACACACGTGTGCGTGAACCAGACGGTGCACGACCTGCTGGCCGGCGGCGTCGAGGTGCACGTCGCGGTCGACGCCGTGGGCTCGCGCACCGCCGCCAACCGCGACCTGGGACTGCGCAAGATGCAGGAGAGCGGCGCGATCCTGACGTCCGTGGAGACGGCCCTGTTCGAGTTGCTCGGGGCGGCCGGCTCCGACGAGTTCAAGACGATCCAGAAGCTGGTGATGTGATGAGCGCCCCTGCCGCGACCGCGTACGTCCTGCTCGAGGACGGTGAGCGCTTCGACGGGCTGGCCTGCGCCGCCGGCGGCCATGCCGTCGGCGAGGTCGTCTTCACGACCGGCATGACGGGCTACCAGGAGGCGGTCACCGATCCGTCGTTCTCAGGGCAGCTGATCACGTTCACGACCGCGCACGTCGGCAACTACGGCGTGTCCGCCGAGGCGATGGAGTCCGACCGCGTCCACGCGCGCGCGGCGATCATGCGCGCGGCGACGAACCGCGAGGACGCGCCCGGCGCCGAGGGCGGCTGGCTCGACTGGCTGCGCGACTGCGGGATCCCCGGCATCACCGACCTCGACACGCGCGCGCTCGTGCGCCACATCCGCGACGCGGGGGCGATGCGCGGCGGCGTCTTCCCGGCGGAGATGGGGGAGGAGGAGGCGCGCGCGCTGATCGCCGCCGAGCAGCCGATGGCCGGCCGCGATCTCGCTCGTGAGGTCACGCCCGCCGAGCCTGTTGTGCTCCCGTCGCTGGCCGGCGACGGCGGTCCGACGATCGCGATGATCGACACGGGCGTGAAGGACTCGATCGTGCGCAACCTGCGCGAGCGCGGGGCGACCGTCGAGCTGCACCCGTGCACGGCGAGCGCCGAGCAGTTGCTCGCCCGCGACGCCGATGCCTTCTTCCTCGCGAACGGGCCCGGCGACCCGGCGGCGCTCGACTACGTCGTCGAGACGGTCCGCGGCCTCGTCGGCAAGAAGCCCGTCTACGGGATCTGCCTCGGCCATCAGCTGCTGTGCCGCGCGGTCGGCCTGGAGACCTACAAGCTGCCGTTCGGCCACCGCGGCGCGAACCATCCGGTCAAGGACCTGACGACCGGTCGCGTCGAGATCACGAGCCAGAACCACGGCTTCGCCGTGCTCGGACCGGGCGGCGCGAGGACGCTGCCGAGCGACGAGCCGGTCCGCTGGGAGACCGACTTCGGGACCGCCGAGCTGACGCACATCAACCTCTACGACCGCACCGTCGAGGGCCTCGCGCTGCGTGACGTGCCGGGCGCCACGGTCCAGTATCACCCCGAGGCCGGGCCCGGACCGCACGACTCCCTCTACCTGTTCGACCGCTTCGTCTCCGAGATCAAGGCCGCCGCCTGACCCATGCCCCGCCGCGACGACATCCGCAAGATCCTCATCATCGGCTCCGGGCCGATCGTGATCGGCCAGGCGGCCGAGTTCGACTACTCCGGCACGCAGGCCTGCAAGGTCCTCATGGAGGAGGGCTACGAGGTCGTGCTCGTCAACTCGAACCCGGCGACGATCATGACCGACCCCGAGATCGCGACCGCGACCTACGTCGAGCCGCTGCTGCCCGGCCCGGTCGCGCAGGTGATCGAGCGCGAGCGGCCGGACGCGCTGCTGCCGACGCTCGGCGGACAGACGGCGCTCAACCTCGCCAAGGCGCTGCACGAGGACGGCACGCTCGCGAGATTCGGCGTCGAGCTGATCGGCGCCGACTACGAGGCGATCGACCGCGCCGAGGACCGCGACCGCTTCCGCGAGACGATGGAGGAAGCCGGGCTGCGCGTGCCGAGATCGACGATCGCGCACACGCTCGAGGAGGCGCGCGGCGCGCTGACCGAGATCGGGCTGCCGCTGATCATCCGCCCGGCCTTCACGCTCGGCGGCCGCGGCGGGGGGATTGCGCGCACGGCGGCCGAGTTCGAGGCGATCTGCACGCGCGGGATCGACGCCTCGCCGATCAACCAGATCCTGATCGACGAGTCGGTGCTGGGCTGGGGCGAGTTCGAGCTGGAGGTGATGCGCGACAAGGCCGACAACGTCGTGATCGTCTGCTCGATCGAGAACCTCGACCCGATGGGCGTGCACACCGGCGACTCCGTCTGCGTCGCGCCGCAGCAAACGCTTACCGACAAGCAGTACCAGGCGCTGCGCGACCAGGCGATCGCGGTGATCCGCGCCGTCGGCGTCGAGACGGGCGGCTCGAACGTCCAGTTCGCCGTCAACTCGGCGACCGACGAGATCGTCGTGATCGAGATGAACCCGCGCGTCTCGCGCTCCTCGGCGCTCGCCTCGAAGGCGACCGGCTTCCCGATCGCGAAGATCGCCGCGCGGCTCGCCGTCGGCTACACGCTGCAGGAGATCCCGAACGACATCACCCGGGCGACTCCCGCGTCGTTCGAGCCGACGATCGACTACTGCGTCGTGAAGTGGCCGCGCTTCGCGTTCGAGAAGTTCCCCGGCTCGGACGCCGGCCTCTCGACGCACATGAAGTCGGTCGGCGAGGCGATGGCGATCGGCCGCACGTTCAAGCAGGCGTTCGCGAAGGCGCTGCGCTCGCGCGAGCTCGACCAGAAGGTCGTGGCGCCCGCCGACGAGGAGGCGCTGCTCGACGCGCTGGCGAGTGGGCGCCCCGACCGCTTCGACCTCGTGCTCGAGGCGCTGCGCCGCGGGCATACGCCCGAGCAGCTGCACGAGCGCACGCAGATCGACCCGTGGTTCTTGCGCGAGCTTCAGGAGCTGGCGCTCGATCCGGAGGCGGCCGAGGCGGGCGAGCGGACGTTCAAGTCCGTTGACACGTGCGCCGCCGAGTTCGCGGCGCGCACGCCGTACTACTACTCGGCGCGCGAGCGGCCGCGGCGCGGCGCGGCGCCCCATGCCGGCTCCGAGGTCGAGCGCGGCGAGCGCGCGAGCGTCGTGATCCTGGGTGCCGGCCCGAATCGCATCGGCCAGGGGATCGAGTTCGACTACTGCTGCGTGCACGCCGCGATGACCGTGCGCGATACCGGTCGCGACGCGGTGATGGTCAACTGCAATCCCGAGACGGTCTCGACCGACTACGACACGTCCGACCGCCTCTACTTCGAGCCGCTGACGCTCGAGGACGTGCTCGGCGTCTGCGAGGTCGAGCAGCCGGAGGGCGTGATCGTGCAGTTCGGCGGCCAGACGCCGCTGAAGCTGGCGGCCGGGCTGGCAGAGGCGGGGGTGCCGATCCTGGGCACCTCGATCGACGCGATCGACCACGCGGAGGATCGCGGCCGCTTCGGCAAGCTGCTGGAGCAGCTCGGCTACGAGGCGCCGCCGTATGCGAACGCGCACTCGCCGGAGGAGGCGCTCGCGAAGGCTCCCGAGGTCGGCTTTCCGCTGCTCGTGCGGCCGAGCTACGTGCTCGGCGGCCGCGCGATGGAGATCGTCTACTCGCTCGACGGCCTGCAGGACTACCTCGACCGGGTCGGGTCGGACCACGGCAGCGGCAAGGAGATCTACCTGGACCGCTTCCTGGAGGACTCGATCGAGGTCGACGTCGACGCGTTGTGCGACGGCGAGGACGTCTGGATCGGCGGCATCATGCAGCACGTCGAGGAGGCCGGCATCCACTCCGGCGACTCCGCGTGCGTGCTGCCGCCGCACTCGCTCGGCGGGGAGGCGCTCGCTCAGATCCGCGAGCACACGACGGGGATCGCGAAGGCGCTCGGCGTCGTCGGTCTGCTGAACGTGCAGTACGCCGTCGACAACGCGGGGAGGTTGTATGTGATCGAGGCGAACCCGCGCGCGTCGCGCACGGTGCCGTTCGTCTCGAAGGCGATCGGCATCCCGATCGCGAAGCTCGCCTGCCGTCTGATGCTCGGCGAGCGGATCGCCGACCTCGGCCTGCCGGACGACCCGGTCGGCGACGTCGTCTGCGTGAAAGAGGCGGTCCTGCCGTTCGACCGCTTCGCGGGCGCCGACTCGCTGCTCGGCCCGGAGATGCGCTCGACCGGCGAGGTGATGGGGATCGCGCACGACTTCCCGACCGCGTTCGCGAAGGCGCAGGCGGCTGCGGGCGCGCAACTGCCCGACGCAGGGACCGTCTTCATCACCGTCACCGACGGCGACAAGCCGGCCGCCGCCGGCGTCGCGATGGCGCTGGCCGAGCTCGGCTTCGAGCTGGTCGCCACAAGCGGCACGGCGCAGGCGATCAAGCGCATGGGGATCCCGGTGCGCTCGCTCTCGAAGATCGGCGAAGGCTCGCCCAACGTGCTCGACGAGATCGAGCGCGGGGAGGTGCGGCTCGTCGTCAACACGCCCGTCGGCACCGGCGCGCGTGTCGACGGCTGGGAGATCCGCTCGGCTGCGGTCGCCCGCGGGATACCGTGCATCACGACGATGACGGGGGCGATGGCGGCCGCGCGCGCGATCGCCGCCGCGCGCCGCGGCAAGCCTCCGGTCATCCCACTCCAGGAGCTGCGGCGCCAAGGGTCGACGCCCGAGGCAGCGGCGTCGGGCGATGCGGATGGCGTTCCGGTCGGGCGACCCTGAGGGCTGGCGAAAAGCCTGCAAAGCGATCGGATCCTTCAAGCGACGCTCGAGATTGCTCGACCTCAACTCGAGGTTGAGGCGAATTTCGCCGGTTCCCGCTTGCCGAGCCTCGCGCACGTTGTAGACTCGCCGCCAATGCCGCCGGCCGCCAGTGAATCGCCTGCCAAGCACGCCACCGCGCCGGAGCGTTCGCTGCACCAGCGCATGATCGCGCTCACCCGCGCGAACGAGATCCGCACCAAGCGCGCCCAGCTCAAGCGCGACCTCAAGGCCGGTCGCATCGCGATACACGAGCTGCTGATGGAGCCGCCGAGCTACGTCGAGACGGCGAAGGTCTTCGACCTCCTGCTGGCGGTCCCGAAGTACGGCCGCGTGAAGGCCAACAAGGTGCTCACGCAGTGCCGCATCTCGCCGAGCAAGACGATCGGCGGCCTGTCGCCGCGTCAACGCGCCGAGCTCGTCGCTCTGCTCCGGCGATAGCCCAGAGCCCCGCCTGGGCGTGGCACGCGTCTTCGTCATCACCGGCCCGTCGGGCGTCGGCAAGGGCACGCTGATCCGCGGGCTGCTCGCGCGCCTGCCCGAGCTCGAGCTGTCGGTGTCGGCGACGACGCGTCAGCCGCGCGCGGGGGAGGAGGACGGGATCGCGTACCACTTCCTGTCCGACGCCGAGTTCGACCGCAAGGTCGCGGCGGGGGCGTTCGTCGAGCATGCCGCGTACTCGGGCCGCCGCTACGGGACGCTGCGCTCCGAGCTCGAGCGCCGCACCGAGGCCGGCATCCCCGTGGTGCTCGAGATCGAGGTGCAAGGTGCCCGGCAGGTACGCAAGACGCTGCCGAGCGCGGTGCAGGTCTTCATCGTGCCGC
>DATHEP010000352.1:0-5178 GCA_035318525.1 Conexibacter sp. | reverse complement strand
GCCGGCGCCCGCCGAGGCGCCGCTCGGGACGCGCCGCGTCGGGCTGCACGAGCGCCAGCGTGGTCGTGGGCGTCGCGGCGGGCCGCCCGCGCCGCCGCGGACCCGCACAGCAGGCCCGTCCGGCGGCGCCCGACGGTGGGGCGGCCGCGTGTTCGCGCTCGCGGCGATCCTCCTGGTCGTCCTCGCCGGCTGGTTCCTCTGGTCGCTCTACCAGCCAGGCGCGGGGGAGGGCAGCGGTCGCGTCGCGGTGACCGTGCCGAGAGGCGTCGGCGTGGGCGAGATCGGCGACCTGCTCGCCGACAGAGGTGTCATCGACTCCTCGTTCTTCTTCGGCCTGCGGGCGAAGCTGTCCGGCAGCTCCGGCGATCTTAAGTCCGGCACCTTCACGCTCAGACGGGACATGAGCTATGGCGACGCGCTCGACAGACTCACCACCACGCCGCCGCCTCCTCCGGTGATCCGCATCACGATCCCCGAGGGCCGCAGCCGCGGCGAGATCGCGCCGCTCGCCAGACAGGCGGGTCTGCGGGGCGACTACCGGCGCGCCTCGCGCGGCTCGCCCGAGCTCGACCCCCGCCGCTACGGCGCGCCGCGCGGCGCGACGCTGGAGGGCTTCCTGTTCCCGGCGACGTACGAGCTGAGACGCGGCGCGACGGCGAGACAGCTCGTGAACCAGCAGCTGCTCGCGTTCAGGCAGAACCTCGCCAAGGTCGATCTTCGGTACGCGAGAAGCAAGAACCTGACGGTCTTCGACGTGCTGACGATCGCCTCGATGGTCGAGCGCGAGGTCGCGGTCGCGAGAGAGCGCCCGCTGGTCGCGGCCGTGATCTACAACCGCCTGAGCGACGGAATGCCGCTCGGCATCGACGCGACGCTGCGCTTCGAGCTGAACGACTGGACCTCGCCGCTGCTGCAGTCCGAGCTCACGGCCGACACGCCGTACAACACGCGCACGAACGCCGGCCTGCCGCCCGGGCCGATCGGCAACCCGGGGCTCGCGTCGCTCGAGGCCGCGTCGCGGCCTGCGAGAGTCGACTACCTCTACTACGTCGTGAAGCCCGACACGTGTGGCGAGCACGTCTTCGCGACGAGCGACGCCGAGGCGCAGCAGAACGTCGCGGAGTACGAGGCCGCGCGCGAGGCGGCGGGCGGCAAGTCGCCGACGAGATGCTGAGCGAGTCGCGCTGATGCCCCGCTGCGGCGTGCTCGGCTGGCCGGTGCGCCACAGCCGCTCGCCGGCGATGCACGAGGCCGGCTACGCGGCCGTCGGACTGTCGGACTGGACCTACCAGCTGCTGCCGGTCCCGCCGGAGCTGTTCGAGGAGACCGTCCGCGGCCTGCCGGGATCCGGCTTCACCGGCGCGAACGTGACGATCCCGCACAAGGAGGCTGCGCTGGCGCTCGCCGACGAGGCGACCGAGTCCGCCCGTGCGATCGGCGCCGCCAACACGCTCACCTTCCTCCCCGACGGCCGCATCCACGCCGACAACACCGACGCACCCGGCCTGATCGATGCGCTGCCGTTCGACCCGGCCGGCAAGACGGCGCTCGTGCTGGGCGCCGGCGGCAGCGCGCGAGCCGTCGTGTGGGCGCTGCGCGAGGCCGGGACCGAGGTGCTCGTCTGGAACCGCACGCAGGAGCGGGCCGAGCGCCTGTGCGCCGAGATCGGCGGCACGGTCGTCGGCGCCCCGCCGCCGCAGGGCGCCGAGCTGCTCGTTAACACGACGTCAGTTGGATTGCAATCGGGTGAGGACCCGTTCAAGGCGCTTCCGTTGGCGGTCGATGATCTCCGTGGATATCCATGCCTTGTAGACCTCGTATACGGCAGTGCCCCGACGGGCCTCGTGACCGCCGCACGCGCCGCGGGCGCCACGGTGGTGGACGGCCTTGAGATCCTCGTTCGGCAAGGGGCGCGATCGTTCGAGCGGTGGACCGGGCAGCCCGCCCCCCTCGACGTCCTCCGGACCGCCGCCCGCGGGGAGCCCGCGACCGCCTGAGCCCCCGCCGCCGGCCGATGCCCGGCAAGTAGACCCCGCCATGCGGGGCGAGAATGCCGGGGTTCCGTCCGAGCAGCCCGTCTTCGACCCCTTCGCGGGCTCGGCGAGCGCCGAGCTGCCGCCGGAGTGGTCGGCGATGCGGGGGGCGGACGTCGCGGACGCGCCGTCCGTGCCGGCGACGCCCGAGCCGCCTTCGATGCCGCAGTCCGCGACGCCCGAGCCGCCGGCGCGCACCGAGCCACCGGCGGCGTCCGCGCCCAAGCCGCCCCAGGCCGCCAAGCCCCACCTCCGCGCCATCGGCCCCGACGACGCACCCACCGACGGCGCCCTCGCGAAGGCCCCGCAGCACCACGAGGAGTGGAACGGGGTCACGTCGCCGTCTCGCCGCGGCGGCTCCGGACGTTTCCTCACGGACGTGCTCGTCGACCTCGGCTTCGTCGACCAGCAGCGCGTCGATCAGGCCGTCGAGGCCGCCCGGCAGCTCGGCCGGCCGCCCGAGCGCGTGCTGCTCGACCAGGACGCGATCACGGAAGACCAGCTCGCCCGCGCGATCGGCGAGCGCTACGGGCTCGACCACCTCGATCTCAACGTGTTCCCGATCGACATGGCGGCCGCGAACCTGATCGACTCGGCGGCCGCGAAGCGCTACGAGGCGGTACCGGTCGCGTTCGTGGACGACGCGCGGAGGGCCCTGATCGTCGCGATGGCCGACCCGGCGAACGTGCTCGCGGTCGACGACATCGCGATGCTGACGCGGCTCGACGTCAGGCCGGCCGTGGCCAGCCGCGAGGACATCGGGACGCTCGTCGCGCGGCTCGACCGCTTCGGCGACTCGGTGCGCGAGGCGGTCGACGAGGACTCGCCCGACGAGGACGACGGCGAGGTCGTCGAGCTGCACGAGTCGGCGGACGACGCGCCGATCGTCAAGCTCGTCAACTCGATCATCGCCCAGGCCGCCGAGCGCGGCGCCTCCGACATCCACTTCGAGCCCGACGGTCGCGAGCTGCGCGTGCGCTTCCGCATCGACGGCGTGCTCAGCGTCTCCACCACGATCCCGCACCGGATGGTCGCCGGCGTCGTCTCGCGAACGAAGATCATGGCCGAGCTCGACATCGCCGAGAAGCGCGTCCCGCAGGACGGCCGCGTGTCGTTGACGATCGACGGGCGGCACGTCGACATCCGCGTCGTGACGCTGCCGAGCGTGCATGGCGAGTCGCTCGTGATGCGCATCCTCGACAAGGAGCAGGTCAAGCTCGACCTGGACAAGCTCGGCATGCAGGACGACGAGCGCCACCGCTTCCAGCAGGCCTTCTCGCAGTCCTACGGCGCGGTGCTCGCGACGGGGCCGACCGGCTCCGGCAAGTCGACGACGCTCTACGCCGCGCTGCAGCAGCTCAACACGACCGAGAAGAACATCATCACGATCGAGGACCCGGTCGAGTACCAGCTCGACGGCGTCACGCAGGTGCAGGTCAACCCGCGTGCGGGCCTGACGTTCGCCAACGGCCTGCGCTCGATGATGCGCGCCGACCCCGACATCATCATGGTCGGCGAGATCCGTGACGGCGAGACGGCGCAGATCGCGGTCGAGTCGGCGCTGACCGGCCATCTCGTCCTCTCGACGCTGCACACGAACGACGCGCCGACGGCGATCACGCGCCTGATCGAGATGGGAATCGAGCCGTTCCTCGTGGCGTCGGCGATCGACTGCGTCGTCGCGCAGCGGCTCGCGCGCACGCTCTGCTCGACCTGCAAGAAGCGCACGATCGTGCCGGCGCAGGTGCTGCGCGACAGCGGCTTCCACGTCACGCTCGACCTCGAGGCGTACGAGCCGGTCGGCTGCGGACGCTGCGGGGGGATGGGCTACAAGGGCCGCATCGGCCTGTACGAGGTGATGACGATCACCGAGGAGATCCGGAGACTGGTGCTGGCACGCGCGCCGGCCGACGAGATCGCCGCCGTCGCCGCGAGTGAGGGCATGCGCCGCCTGCGCGACGACGGCTTCGAGAAGGCGAAGGCAGGACTCACCTCGCTCGCCGAGGTCGCGCGGGTGACGGGCACGTCGTAATGACGTAAGCACGCAAACATCGCAAGCTTGCGAATATCTTGCATCCGCGTATAGTCGCGTGCATGCAAACGTCTCCCGGCATCTCCTCGGACAAGCTCGCCGACGAGCTGATGGCCTTCTTCGTGCACCTGATGCAGGGCGACCAGGGCGAGCTGTTCGCTGTCGTCGCCGAGCTCGACCTGACGATGCCGCAGATGCGCGGCATGTTCGTGCTCAACGGCTCGCAGCAGGCGCTGGCGCTGACCGAGCTCGCGCCTCGCATGGGCCTCTCTGTCGCCGCAGCCGGCCGCGCGGTCGACGGGCTCGTGAGAAAGGGCCTCGTCTCGCGCACCGAGGACCCGGACGACCGTCGCATCAAGCGCCTGTCGGTCACCGACGACGGCCTGGCGGCGATCGTGCGCATCGCCGAGGCGCGCCGGGAGGGCTTCCGCCGCTTCGCGGAGACGCTCGACCCGCAGCGGCGCGCCGTGCTCGCGGAGGCGTTCGCGACAGCCCTCAGATCAGAGGAGGAGTCCCCATGACCTCCCGCACCGGCCTCGACCGCGGCCTGCTGGCGATCTCCTCGGTCGTCGTGCTCGGAGCGATCATGTCGATCCTCGACACGACGATCGTCAACATCGCGATCAACCACCTCTCACAGGACTTCGACGCGCCGTTGGCGACGATCCAATGGGTCTCGACCGGATACCTGCTCGCGCTCGCGACCGTCATCCCGCTCACCGGTTGGGCAGCCGACCGCTTCGGCACCAAGCGCCTCTACATCACCTCGCTGATCCTCTTCCTCGCCGGCTCCGCGTTGAGCGGCATGGCCTGGTCGGCCGAGTCGCTGATCGGCTTTCGCATCCTGCAGGGCCTCGGCGGCGGCATGATCATGCCGGCCGGCATGACGATCCTCACGCAGGCGGCCGGCCCCGAGCGGATCGGCCGCGTGATGAGCGTCGTCGGCGCGCCGATGCTGCTCGGGCCGATCCTCGGCCCGGTGCTCGGCGGCTGGCTCGTCGACGACGTCTCGTGGCGTTGGATCTTCTACGTGAACATCCCGATCGGCGCGGTCGCTCTCGTGCTCGCCGTCCGCATCCTGCAGCCGGACAAGCCGCAGCCGACGCAGAAGCT
>DATHEP010000351.1:0-3540 GCA_035318525.1 Conexibacter sp. | reverse complement strand
TCGACGAGCCGCTTGCGATACGCGAGCCGATGGGGAGGATCGCGTTCGAGGTGCTGTGCCAGCTCGTGCTCGGCGTCGACGCTCCGGCGCGTCGGGAGCGGCTGTACGACGCGATCGCACCTGGGCTGGGGCCGAAGCTTGCGCTGATGGCGCTGTTCCCGACGCTGTGGCGCCGCGACGGACGCCTGAACCCGGGACGAGGGCTGAAGCGGCGCCGCGACGTCATCCACCGGATGGTGCTCGAGGAGATCGCGTCACGACGGGCCGATCCGAACCGTGCAGAGCGCGACGACGCGCTCTCGCTGTTCGTCGATCAGCCCGACGAGGCGGGCCGGCCGCTCGGCGACCTGGAGCTCCGAGACCAGCTCATCAGCCTGCTGCTCGCCGGTCACGACACGATGGCCGCGACGCTCGCGTGGGCGGTCGAGCGCGTCTCGCGCACGCCTCGCGTCCAAGCGCGGCTCGCGCGCGAGCTCGGCGAGAGCGACCGCCCGTACCTCGAGGCGGTGATCCGGGAGACGCTCCGCACGCGGCCCTCGGTGGTCGACGTCCCGCGCCGGACGACGACGGACGTCGATCTCGGCGGTCATCGGGTCCCGGCCGGCACGATGGTCAACGCGATGCTGGCGCTGACCCAACGCCGCGCGGACCTCTGGGACCAGCCGCTGGAGTTCCGTCCTGAGCGCTTCCTCACGGGGGGACACACGCCGTACTCCTACGTGCCGTTCGGCGGGGGAAGACGCCGCTGCATCGGCGCGGCGCTCGCGACGCTCCAGATGGAGATCGTCCTCACGGCTGTGCTGAGCAGGTTCGTGGTGCACCCCGGACCCGGGCCGGAGGAACCCGCTCGCCTCGTCGGCATGACGCTCGTCCCCGCACACGGGGGGCGTGTGATCCTGCGACAGGCATGATCGCCTTCGGGCTGACCGTGGGATTCGTGGTCTCGCGCGGCGCTAGAATCTGACGTTGACGTAAGAATCCATTTCCGGATGAGCACGACGAGCGACAGCCCTCCGGGCGCCCGCACCCGCCGCCTGGGCGTCCACGCCGACCACCCCAACTACAAGTGGTGGGCGCTGTCGTGCACGAGCCTCGGGATGCTGCTCGCCACGACGAACTCCGGCACGCTGATCATCGCGCTGCCGGAGCTCGAGCGGGAGCTGCACACCGGCCTGCTCACGCTCGTGTGGGTGATCCTCGCCTACCTGATCGCCTCGACGGTGCTGATGCTCACCTGCGGGCGGCTGGCGGACCTGTTCGGCCGCAAGCGCTCCTATGTCACCGGCTTCCTCGTCTTCGCGCTCGCCTCGCTCGGCGCGGGCTTCTCGGCCGACGGCACGCAGCTGATCCTGTGGCG
Organism: Conexibacter sp.; assembly: GCA_035318525.1. GTDB lineage: Bacteria > Actinomycetota > Thermoleophilia > Solirubrobacterales > Solirubrobacteraceae > Conexibacter. The sequence goes on along the minus strand of DATHEP010000351.1, from coordinate 2,183 downwards.
CATCCTGCAGGGCGTCGGCGCCGCGTTCCTGTTCGCGAACGCCTCCGCGCTCGTGACCGACGCCTTCCCGCGTGAGCAGCTTGGCGTCGCGCTCGGCACGAACGTGATGGTCGCCGCCGTCGGGCTCGTGCTCGGGCCGGTGCTGGGCGGCGCGCTGATCGAGATCTCCTGGCAATGGGTCTTCTGGTTCAACGTGCCGCTCGCGCTGCTCGGCTCGCTGTGGGGCGCGCTCGTGCTGCACGAGCTGGCGAAGCCGGACAGCCTGCGCGGGCTCGACCCGCTCGGCGCGCTCACATTTGTCGCCGGCCTGACCGGTCTCGTGCTCGGCATCTCGCGCGGCGGCCTGTCGGGCTGGGACGACCCCGTGGTGCTCGCCGGCCTTGCCAGCTCGGTGGTGCTGCTGCCGCTGTTCGTGCTCGTGGAGCACCGCGCCCGCGCACCGATGCTCGACCTGACGATGTTCCGCGACCGCATGTTCGCGGCGGCGACGGCGGCCGCCTTCATCAACGGCCTCTCGCGCTTCGCGCTGATGTTCGTGTTCGTCTTCTACTTCCAGGGTGCGCAGGGCGACGACCCGATCACGGCCGGCATCAAGCTCGCGCCGCTCGCACTCGGGATGCTGATCAGCTCGCCGCTCGCCGGCTGGTGGGCGGACCGGCGCGGCTCGCGCACGCTCGCCGCGCTCGGGATGGTCGTGACCGCCGCCGGGCTCGCCGGCATGACCGTGCTGCAGGCCGACTCCGCCTACTGGGTCTCCAGCCTGTGGCTGTTCGTCGTCGGTGTCGGCTCCGGCATGTTCAACTCGCCGAACACGGCGGCGATGATGGGCACCGTGCCGCCGCACCGCCGCGGGATCGCCGCCGGCGCGCGCATGATGCTGCAGAACACGGGGGCGATCCTGTCGATCGCGTTCGTCTTCGCCGTCATCACGGCGGCGATCCCGAGAGACGTGCTGTTCGCGATCTTCTCCGGCATCTCGTCCGGCCTCTCGACCGAGCAGCTCGCGCCGTTCATCCACAACATGCACACAGCGCTGTGGGCACTGGCGGCGGTCTCGCTGCTCGGCGCGTTCGTGTCGCTGATGCGCCCGCGGCCGGGGGTCGCCGCATGAGCGCGCAGGTCACCCTGCTGCGGATCGGCGAGGCCGCGAGACTCGTCGGCACGACCCCGCGCACGATCCGCTACTACGAGGAGAAGGGGCTGCTGCCGTCGGCCCAGGACCGTCCGGCCGGGCAGCACCGTCTCTACGACGCGCAGGACGTCGAGCGACTCAGAGAGCTGCTGCGCCTGCGCAACCTGCTCGGCGTCCCGCTCGAGGAGCTGAAGGAGCTGGTCGCCGTCGACGACGAGCGCGCGCTGCTGCGCACCGAGCTGCGCCAGACGGACGCGCCCGGCGAGCGGACGCGGATCCTGCACCGCCTCGACGCGCTGGCGGTCCGCCAGCTCGAGCTGGTGGACCGCCGCGCCGCGGAGCTGGACGGCCTGCGCGAGGAGATCCGCGCACGCCGTGCGCGGATCTCCGAGCTGCTGGACCAGGCTGGCGCCGGGCCGGCCGGCTGAGGGCTAGGCGCCCGCCGGCTCCAGCGCCCGCTCCCGCTCGCCGTCGCGCGGTTCATCGTTCGCCTCGGGGACGCGCTCGACGACCGGCTCGTGCGTCACGCGCGGCAGCCACTCGAGCCAGCGCGGCAGGTACCAGTTGCGCTCGCCCAGCAGTGCCATCGCCGCTGGCAGCAGCACCGCCCGCACGATCGTCGCGTCGATCAGGATCGCGACCGCGAGGCCGACGCCCATCTGCTTGAACTCGACCGCCGACAGGGTCGCGAAGATGCCGAATACGGCGACCATGATGATCGCGGCGCTCGTGACGGTGCTCGCGGTCGTGCGGATCCCGTGGCGGATCGCGTCCTGCGTCGAGCGGCCGCGGTCGTACGCCTCGCGCACGCGGCTGAGGATGAACACGTGGTAGTCCATCGACAGGCCGAACAGCACGACGAACAGGAACAGCGGCAGCCACGAGGTGATCGCGCCGGTCGATCTGAAGTCGAGCAGCGACTCGCCCCAGCCGTGCTGGAAGACGAGCACGAGCACGCCGTACGCCGCGCCGACCGACAGCAGGTTCAGCGCGATCGCCTTGCCTGCGATCACGACCGAGCGGAACGTCACCAGCAGCAGCAGGAACGCGA
>DATHEP010000350.1:0-3512 GCA_035318525.1 Conexibacter sp. | reverse complement strand
CTGGCGGCGGCGGCCGCCGGCGCGCCGGCGGCCGTGCCCGAAGCCCCGTCCTCGCCCGCCGCCCCCACCCCCGGCGCGCTCGCGTCGCCGACGCTCGCGACCGGGACGACGCCGCTGACGTCGACCGACCCGAACGAGCTCACGACGCCGCCGAGCCCGTCGATCCCGCCGCCGGGACACAGACTCACGTCCAAGCGCGCGATCGCGATCGCCGAGCTGGTCGAGAAGATCCGCCGCGTCAGACGCGAGCACCCGGGGGCCTATGCGGTCGCCTACACGAAGGGCACGACGCAGTGGCAGGTGTCGATCTTCTCCAGAGACCGCGCCGAGCTCGGGCAGGTGACGATCGACGACCTGACCGGCGGCCTGGTCGAGTCGTGGACCGGCTACCAGGTCGCATGGACGATGGCGCGCGGCTACGACGGCGCCTTCGGTCGCCGCGTCAACGCCTGGTACGTGTGGGTGCCGATGTGCCTGTTGTTCCTGGCGCCGTTCCTGCCGAACCTGCGCCGCCCCGGCCAGCGCCGGCCGTCGTGGCTGCAGCTCGACCTGCTCGCGCTGCTCGCCTTCTCCGTGCCGCTCGCGTTCTTCAACGACGCGCGCATCGGTCTCTCGACGCCGCTCATCTACCCGCCGCTCTTGTACCTGCTCGTGCGCATGCTGCTCGTGGCCCGGCGCGGCGGGCGCTCCCAGCCGCTGCGCCTGCTCGTGCCGGTGTCGTGGCTCGCGGTCGGGCTCATCTTCCTGATCGGCTTCCGCGTCGGCCTCAACATCGCGAACTCGAACGTGATCGACGTCGGCTACTCGGGCGTGATCGGCGCCGACCGCCTGATGGACGGCACGTCGCTGTACGGCACCTGGCCGAAGGACAACGGCTCCGGCGACACGTACGGCCCCGTCAACTACTACGCCTACGTGCCGTTCGAGCAACTGCTCCCGTGGAGCGGGCGCTGGGACGACCTGCCGGCCGCGCACGCGGCCGCCGTCGTGTTCGACCTGCTGGCGATCGCCGGCCTGTTCCTGCTCGGCCGCCGCATCCGCGGCCCCTCGCTGGGGATCGTGCTCGCGTACGCATGGGCCGCCTTCCCCTTCACGCTCTACGCCTCCGCGACGAACAGCAACGACGCGCTCGTCGCGCTGCTGTTGATCGCGGCGTTGCTGGTGGCGGGCCGGCCGGCCGCGCGCGGCGCGACGATCGCGCTCGCCGGCCTGACCAAGTTCGCGCCGCTCGCGCTCGCGCCGCTGTTCGCGCGCACGCCGAGCGATGCTCGGCCCGGGCGGCTGCGGCCGGGCCCGGTGTCGTTCGCCGCCTACGCGCTCGCGTTCGCCCTCACGGCGACCGTCGCGATGCTGCCGGTGATCCTGGACGGCGACCTGCGCACCTTCTGGGACCACACGATCGCGTTCCAGGCCGAGCGCGACGCGCCCTTCTCGATCTGGGGCCTGTGGGACGGGCTCGACGCGCTGCAGACGGCCGTCCAGCTCGGCGCGGTGCTGCTCGGGCTCGCCGTCGCAGTGTGGCCTCGCCGCCCGACGCTCGTGCAGATGGCCGCCTGCGGCGCCGCGGTGCTGATCGCGCTCCAGGTCGGCGTGACGTACTGGTTCTTCCTGTACGTCGTGTGGTTCTTCCCGCTCGTGATGGTCGCGCTGCTGGGGCGCTACGGCGATCCGCGCGCGGGCGCAGACCACGCCCGCGCGTCAGCGGAAGCCGGGCGGAGCGGGCACGAGCAGCTGCTCGATCCCGTCGGCGCGCAGCGGTGAGGCGCTCGCGCGGATCACGACCGCGTTGAGCCACGGGTCGACCTCGGAGGGCTCGAACTTCACCGGCATGTGCGTCGTCAGCGCCTCCAGCGCAAGCTCGCGCTTGACGCCGATCACGCCACCGCGTGCGCCCGTCATGCCGACGTCGCTGACGTAGGCGGTCCCGGCGGGCAGCACGCGCGCGTCGGCCGTCGGGACGTGCGTGTGCGTACCGACGACGGCGGTCGCGCGCCCGTCGAGGTGCCAGCCCATCGCGATCTTCTCGCTCGTCGCCTCGGCATGCATGTCGACGAGCACGTGGTCGGCGCGCTCGCGCAGGGCGTGCAGCGCCGCGTCGGCGTGCGAGAAGGCCGGGTGCCCGGCCCGCATGTAGAGGTTGCCGGAGAGGTTCACGACACCGAGCCGCACGCCGCTGCGCTCGACCACACACCAGCCATGGCCCGGCTGGCTTCTGAGGAAGTTCGCCGGCCGCAGGATCCGCTCCTGCGCGTCGAGGTAGGCGTAGATCTCGCGCTGGCGGTACGTGTGGTTGCCGAGCGTGATCACGTCGACGCCGGCTTCGAGGAGCTGGTCGGCGTTCTTCGGCGTGATGCCGACGCCGTGCGCCACGTTCTCGCCGTTGACGACGACGAAGTCGATCGCGTGCCGCTCGCGCAGGCCCGGCAGCAGCTCGAGCAGCAGCCGCCGCCCGACCGAGCCGACGACGTCGCCGACGAACAGGATCGCGACCGGTCCGCTCACGATGATGCGTCCATGGCCGATGAGCCGCCCGACGCTGCACCGCCTCCCGTCGAGCCGCCGGGCGGGGGTCCGCCCGGTGAGCCCGGCGGGACCGGGTCCGCGCCACAGCCGGTCGTCGTCCCGCGCGCGATCCAGCTCGCACTGCTGGTGGCCGGGCTGTTCGCCGTGTGGGGCCTCGCCCGCGCCGCCGGCTTCGTGCTGCTGCTGTTCACGATCGCTGGCGTCATCGCGTTGATCCTCAATCCGCTCGTGGAGCTGCTGGAACGCCGCCGCCTGCCCCACGGGGCGGCGGTCTTCGCGGTGTATATCGGATTGCTCGCTGCGCTCGTCGGCGTCGGCGCCGTGCTCGCCAACCCCGTCAGCACGCAGGTGCAGAACTTCCAGAGCGACGTGCCGCAGCTCGCCGACGACGCGACCGCCTCGCTCGACGACCTGCAGGAATGGCTCGACGACCAGGGCATCGACATCCGCATCAAGGACCAGGGCGAGAACGCCCTGGAGACGCTGGAGAGCAAGGTTCTGCGCGGCTCCGGCGACGTCGTCTCGTTCACGCGCGACCTGCTGCAACGTCTCGTCGAGACGTCCTTCGCGCTGATCCTGATCCTCGTGATCTCGATCTACATGCTCGTCTACGCGGAGAGCATCGGGAACGTCGCGCGCTCCGTGATGCCGCGCGGCGCCGGCACGCCGGAGGACGACTTCCCGCTGCGCGTGCAGAGAGCCGTCTTCCACTACGTGCGCGGCCAGCTGCTGTTCAGCCTGATCATGGGCACGACCGCCGCCGCCGCGCTGTGGGTCTTCGGCGCACTCGGGATCTTCCCCGACGGCCAGCGCTACGCGCTCTTCTTCGGCGCCTTCTTCGGGCTGATGGAGCTCGTCCCGTACATCGGGCCGGTGCTCGGCGCGCTGCCGCCGATCCTCGTGGCGCTGTTCGACGACCCGCTGAGCGCGATCTGGGTGGCGCTGCTGTTCCTCGCGATCCAGCAGCTCGAGGGCCACGTCGTCGCCCC
>DATHEP010000349.1:0-3192 GCA_035318525.1 Conexibacter sp. | reverse complement strand
GCACCAGGCGCCCTTGGATCTCGTGCGCGGCGTTGCCGCGCGCGGCAAGCTGCCGGTCGTCCTCTTCTGCGCGGGTGGGATCGCGACGCCGGCCGACGCGTCGCTGATGATGCAGCTCGGCGCCGAGGGCGTCTTCGTCGGCTCCGGCATCTTCAAGTCCGAGGATCCCGAGCGGCGCGCCAAAGCGATCGTCGAGGCCACCACCCACTACGCCGACCCCGAGCGGGTCGCGGCCGCCTCGACAGGGCTCGGCACGGCCATGGTCAGCGTCGAGTCCTCGAAGCTCGAGTCCGAGCAGCTGCTCGCACAACGCGGCTGGTAGGCCACCGGCGTGGACGCGCCGGTCGTCGGCATCCTCTCCCTGCAGGGGGACTTCGCGGCGCACGCACGCGTGCTCCGTGAGCTGGGCGCCGTCGTGCGGGAGGTGCGCGTGCCGGCCGACCTCGACGACCTCGACGGCCTCGTGCTGCCCGGCGGCGAGTCGACGACGATGACGTTGGGGATCACGCGCGAGGGGCTGGAGGAGCCGCTGCGTGCCCTCGCGGATCGCGGCACGCCGCTGTTCGGCACCTGCGCCGGCCTCATCATGCTCGACCGCGACCACCTCGCCCTGATGGACCTGCGCGCTGAGCGCAATGCCTTCGGGCGTCAGGTGCGCTCGTTCGAGGCCGACCTCGAGATCGCGGGCATCGGCGGCGGGCCCGTGCGCGCGGTCTTCATCCGCGCGCCGTGGGTGGCGGAGCACGGGGACGGCGTCGAGGTGCTGGCGGCCGTCGAGGGGCACCCGGTCGCCGTGCGCGAGGGCGACCGGCTCGCGGTCGCGTTCCATCCCGAGCTGACAGGCGAGCAGCGCCTGCACGCGCACTTCCTCGAGCTGGTGCGCGCTCGCGCCGCTGCGGGCTGCTGAGCCCGCCGCCGGATCACACGCGCTGACGCTCGCGCTCGCGCGCGTAGCGGCGGAACGCCAGCTCGAACGCGTCCCAGTCCGGCGGCGGCGGCTTCGGTCTTCGCCCTCCGCCGCCCCCGCCGCCGTCGTCGCCATCGTCGTCGCTCCCGGGCGCTTCCCCGCGCCCCAGCCAACCGGCCGCGCAGATGAGCTCGCCGGCCAGCGCGAGCACGAGCGCGCCCCCGATCAGCGACCCGCTCGCAAGCGCCGTGGCGGCGATCCCGTAGCCGAACAGCCCCGCCAGCAGGATCATGCCCCGCACCCGCACGGCGACCTGCCTGCGCGGAGGCGGACCGAAGAACGCAAGCAGCACCGAGCTGACGAGCAGCAGCGCAAGCGCGACCTTCGTGGCGACGGCCATGACCGACGTGTACCCGGTTCGCGAAGCCGACGCAACCAGTTGGCACGCAGGGCGGAGCAGGGCGAGCGTCAGGCGACTGCGTTGCCCGTCGCCACGGACGCCGCCTCAGCCTTGCAGGCGGCGGCTGCGGGTGCCGGCCCGAGGAACGGCGCCAGCGCGCAGAACAGCAGGTCAGGGAGGAGCTGCGGAAGGCGCTCGCCCTCGCCGGCGCGCACCCGGAGCCCGATCAGCTCGAACAGCGCCCCGGCGATCGCCCGCGGCATCGAGTGCGGGACCGCGACATCCTCCGGCGCGGCGGCCAGGCCGGGGACGAGCAGCATGCGAACCTCGTCGAGCGCGCGATCGCGCGCCGCGAGCGCGCGCGGGCCGGCGCCGAGGACCTCCACGAACGCGATGCGCGCCTCGTGCGGATGCGCCGCAAGGGCGTGGAGCGTCCAGGAGAGCGCGGAGCGCAGCTGCTCGGGCCAGGACTCGTCCTGCGCGAAGGATGCGCGCATGCCGTCGAGGGCCTGCTCGGCCACCAACTCGTAGGCGGCGAGGAAGCAGCGCTCGCGATCGGCGAACTGCTCGTAGAAGGTCTTGCGCGAGACGCCGGCTCGGGCGATCACGCTCGTCACCGTCATCGCCGTGTAGCCCTCGGCCCCGGCGACGGCGATCGCCCCGCGCAGGAGGCGGATCCGCTGCGAGCGGGCGACGTACTCGCGGGGGAGGCCGTGTCGCCCACTCGGCAGTGGGGCCAGCATCCAGTCGACGTCCTGCTCGGGCACGCGACGCGGGAACCTAACACACGAATCGCCGGATGCCCCGGGGCGGCGTTCAGCCCACGTGGCGCGGGACGCCGAGCAACATGAAGGTGTAATGCAGCAGCTCGTCGGTGAGGTCCGGGAGGCGCGCCGTCTCGCCTCGCACGATGCGCGAGTAGAGGAGCTCGTAGATCCCGCCGACGATCGCTTGTCCGACCAGTCTCGGCGGGGTGACGTGCATCTCGGCCCGCTCGCGCGTGTAGTCGATGAAGCGTGCGAAGCGCCGCAAGGTCGTCTCCCGCCGCGCGATGCCGGCCGGCCCGGCGGCGAAGACGTCGACGACCCCCAGGTGGGCGAACGCCGGCTCGGCCGCCAGCGTCCGCAGCAGCGCGTCGTAGGCGCGCTCGATCCCCTCGTCCCAGTCCCCGCCGGCGTGGTACGCGGTGACCAGGCGCTCTGTGCAGAGGGCGACGATCGCATCGTAGGCGGCGAGGAAGCAGTCCTCCTTGTCCGCGAACTGCTCGTAGAACGTGCGTCGCGAGACGCCGGCGGCCTTGAGCACCTCCGCGACCGGCGTCGCCGCGTAGCCGCGCTGTGCGACGGTCTGGGCGATGCCGTCGAGCAGGCGTTCGCGCTGCGTGGCCGGCGCGAATACGCGCGGAAGCGCCGCTCCGTCGTGTCCCGCGTCCGTCGACCCCTGAGTTCCCATGTGCGCGCGCTGCGGTCAACCTTCGAATACGCGGGCGTTTACGGTAGTCGATCATGCGTGCGGGGGAGCACGTCACATCCTTGAACGAAAAAGAGGCCTTTAGTAATAACGGCACTAAAAGCATCGAGGTGCCCGCTTCCTAGAGGAAACCTGGCCTTGAGATTGCCAGCTGCTCCTGCTGGACAGCACAATAAGAGTCATGTAGGTTTCCATTGAGATCTGGCGTAGCAACGGTCTTCGACTCGGGGTGAACCGGGGGCCGAGCGGTGTTGCGTTCCGGCGCGACAGCGGCGTCGCCAGGGGCCGATGAGAGGGGACCACACGTGGCTCGATCCGACCTGTCGGGGATTCGACGACGGCGCCAATGGTCACCGGACGCACGAGCGCTCGGCATCGTCGGCGACCGCTGGGTCCTGCTGATCGCCCGCGAGCT
>DATHEP010000348.1:0-4271 GCA_035318525.1 Conexibacter sp. | reverse complement strand
AGGAGGGGATCCTGATCTGGTCGGAGATCCCCGCGACGTACCAGCTGCCGGAGGTGAACCTCGGCCGCAAGCTGTTCCGCGACGTCGCGCTGCGGCAGCTCACCGAGGACATCGTCGCCAATCGCAACCACCCGTCGGTCGTGGTGTGGTCGGTCGGCAACGAGATGGCGAGCGCGGCCGGGCCCAACCAGGCCTCCTACCTGCGCGCCGTCTCCGCGCTGGCGAGAGAGCTGGACCCGACGCGCCCCGTCGGCCTCGCCTTCGCCGGCCACCCGGAGACGCCCTGTCAGGCGGCCTACGGCCCGATCGACTTCCTCGGCATGAACGACTACTTCGGCTGGTACACGGGCTTCGGCGGCAACATCGCCGACCGCGACCTGCTGCCGAGATTCCTCGACGACCTGCGCAAGTGCTACCCGAGAACGGCAATCGCCGTGACCGAGTACGGCGCCGAGGCGAACCGCGACGGGCCGGCCGAGGAGAAGGGCACCTACCAGTTCCAGGACGAGTTCATCGCCGCCCACCTCGCGGCGTTCGCGACGAAGTCGTGGCTCACGGGCGGCGTCTACTGGGCGCTGCAGGAGTTCCGCGTGCGGCCCTTCTGGGGTGGCGGCAACCCCTGGCCGACCTCGCCGATCCACCAGAAGGGCGTCGTGCGGCTCGACTTCACGAAGAAGCCCGGCTTCGCGACGCTCGCGGCAGGACAGAAGAGAGTCCGCCAGTTCGTGACGCGCAGCGCCGCGCGCTAGCGCTCGCGCTCGCTCAGCGCTGGTCGCGCACCGGCGAACGCCCCGGCTCGGGCGCGTGCTGCGGCCGTCGCTCGCGGCGCGGCAGCAGGTCGGCGAGCCGCCGACCGTCACGCAGGCGCACGCGTGCGGGCGCGGCGTCCGGCAGCGGCGCCGGGCATCCGTCCGGCCGCGGCCCGCGCGGCGCGACGGGCCCGATCCGGTCGCTTCCCCCGCCACCGCCCTCGTCCTCGCCGCGGAGCGCTCGTCCGTCGACGCGTTCGTCCCGCAGAATCGGCAGCAACAGCGCGGCGCCCAAGCCGAGACCGACCAGCTTCAGGGCCGCGAACAGCGCGACGAGCAGAAGATCGTCAGGCATGCGTCCAGCGTAGCGCCGTGCGGCCGCGCGATCGCGCCGTGTGGCTCGCCCAGCGGCGAGCCACCCGCCTGCGCTAAGCTCCCTCGCCGCCATGGCCGACGACACGACCACGCTCACCGTCGCCCCTCGCACCGCCGAGGGCTCCCGCGCGAACCGCCGCCTGCGCCGTACCGGGCTCGTCCCGGGCGTCGTCTACGGCGGCGAGGGCGAGCCGATCTCGTTCCAGGTCGACGCCCGCCTGTTGCGCAACGCGCTCGCCCACGGCGGCGCCGTCATCACGCTGTCCGTCGAGGGCACGGGCGAGGCGCCGGTCGTGCTGAAGGACCACCAGCGCCATCCCGTCACCGGGGACACGATGCACGTCGACCTGCTGCGCGTCGACCTGACGCAGGCGATCCACGCGACCGTCGTGCTCGAGCTGACCGGCTCCGAGGACGCGCCCGGGGTGAAGGCCGGCGGCGTGCTCGAGCAGGTCACGCGCGAGCTCAACATCGAGGCGCTCCCGACCGAGATCCCCGACGTCATCACGCACGACGTGTCGGTCGCCGAGATCGGCGACACGATCACGCTCGACGCTGTCGCCATCCCGCAGGGCGTGACGCTGCTCGACGACGTCGAGACCGTCGTCGCGACGCTCTCCCCGCCGCGTCTCACGGTCGAGCCGACCGACGAGATCGAGCAGGAGACCGAGCTCGTCGGCGAGGGCGCGGCCGAGGGCGAGGGCGCCGCCGAGGGCGAGTCCTCGGACGGCGGCGAGTAGCCGCTCGGCGGGGGCGCGCATGCGCCTGCCCGGCGCGCGCAGGACAGGCGCGCGCATCGATTGGCTCGTCGTCGGGCTCGGCAACCCGGGCTCCGAGTACGCGGGCACGCGGCACAACGTCGGCTTCGAGGTCGCGGCCGTGCTGGCGCAGCGCTGGCAGATGCCGCGCGGCAAGGCGAGATTCGCCGGCCTGCTCACCGAGGGGCGCGCCGGATCTCCGGGCGTCGGCGTCGACCCCCCGCGCGTCGCCGTGCTGCTGCCGCAGACCTACATGAACGAGGCCGGCCGCTCCGTCGGCCCCGCGCGCGGCGCACTGAGACTCGACCTCGATCGCGTGCTCGTCCTGCACGACGAGATCGACCTGCCGTTCGGCGAGATCCGCACCCGCGTCGGCGGCGGCCTCGCCGGCCACAACGGCCTCAAGTCGCTCAAGCGCGAGCTCGGCTCGCCCGACTTCGCGCGGGTGCGGATCGGCGTCGGGCGCCCGCCCACGACCGACCGCGAGCGCGTCTCCGCCCACGTCCTCGGCCGCTTCCGCGAGCCCGCCGAGGACGTGCGGCTGCTGATCGAGCAGGCCGCCGACGCGGCCGAGGCGCTCGTGCTGGGGGAGCGCGAGCCCTGAACCTGCGCTCCGCTTGACAGGCGTGCGGCGCTGGCGTCAAGCGATGTTGTGACAAGACTCCCTCACTTTGAGAAGAGTCGGCTGCCCATCTGCAAAAACCGTGCGTAAGCAGCAGGTTCGCTCGCTGGCGCGCGCATACGCTGGCCGGTGTGGTGCGCGGCCGCGTCGCCTCCAGAACTGTCGGGACGTCAGTCCCGGCCGGGGCCTGTTGGTCCCGAGAAAGGAGGTGAGAGCCATAGAGCTCACCGCAACCATGATGCTGCTGCTGGTGATCCTCTGGATCACGCGCAAGTAGCCGCATCGCCCGGCGTCCTAAGCGGGGGCGCCGGGCTCTTCCCCCAACGAGGAGAGCCCGGAGTAAGCGGCTCCGGGCTCCCAAGGCGGTGAGCGACCAGGCTCACCACAACCATGCCGCGAATGCTAGCGCGTCGCTCAGCCGTCCGAACAAACCCCGGCGCGCACCCGGTCGTAGACTGAGAGGCAGCGAAGGCCGCGCAGCCCTGCGCGGCCGTTCTGCGTGCCGTTCCGATGCTCTCCGCCCTCCTCGCCTACGCCGCCGACGACCCGCAGACCGCCGCCCTCGCGCGCGACGGCGGCCGCGCGTTCGTCTCGCAGTCGCTGAAGCCGTACGTCGTCGCGGCGCTCGCGCAGGAGGACCCCGGCCGGCCGCTGCTCGTCGTCGCCGGCGACGACCGCCACGCGCGCGACCTCGCCGCCGACCTGCGCACCTGGCTCGCACCGCGGCCGGTGCGCTTCTACCCCTCGCGCGGCGTCACGTACGAGTCGCACCTCGCCCCGCCGCCGCACCTCGTCGGCCTGCGCGTGGCGGCGCTCGACGCGCTGCTCGACGATGCCGCGAAAGCGGACCCCGCCCGCCCGGCCCCCGTCGTCGTCGTCTCGGCCGTCGCGCTGTCGGAGAAGGTGCCGGACCCGAGATTGCGCCCGCACGGCTTCGCCCTCCGCAGAGGCGACCTGCTCGACCTCGACGAGTGCGCCGCCGACCTCGTGGCTGCAGGCTATGAGCGCGTCGAGCAGGTGGAGGACCGCGGCCAGTTCGCGATCCGCGGCGGGCTGCTCGACGTCTTCCCGGCGACCGAGGACCATGCCGTGCGGGTCGAGCTGTTCGACGTCGAGATCGAGTCGCTGCGCTGGTTCTCGACCTTCACGCAGCGCTCGCTGGGTGACGTCGAGCGGGTCGAGATCGCGCCGGCGGCGGAGCTGGCGCCCGAGCATCGCGAGCTGGCGGAGGTCGCCGCTCTGAACGACGAGGCCGAACGACCCGACGTCGCGGAGCTGCTGCCCGTCGAGCAGTTCCACGCGATGCTCGACCTCGTCCGCGACGCGGCCGTCCTGGTCGCCGCCGAGGAGGAGATCGCACCTGCTCTTCGGGACCACTGGCAGGACGTCGTCGCGGCCTTCCACGACGCCGACGCGCACCACCTCTACATCGCTCCCGACGCGATCGAGACGGCGCTCGAAGCGCGCGCCAAGGTGCGGCTGTCCTCGATCGACCAGGACCAGCCGCGCCAGTTCCGCGCCCAGGCGGCCGACGTCGCCGCCCGCAGCATCAAGGACGCCGAGCCCGAGCTGGAGAGACTCGTCCGCTCCGGCTACCGCACCGTGATCGCGTTCGCCTCCAGAGGCGAAGGCGAGCGCGCCGCCTACAACCTCGGTCGCCTCAAGGTGCGCTGGGCGGACGGGAGCGCGCCGGCCGGAGCGGACCTCTCGTTCGCCGAGGCGCGCCTGCGCGACGGCTTCGTAGCGCCCGGCTTCAGACTCGCCGTG
>DATHEP010000347.1:0-2073 GCA_035318525.1 Conexibacter sp. | reverse complement strand
TTCGGCATGGTCCTCACCGAGGGCTTCGCGGCCGCGACCACCGTCGTGGCGTCGGACATCGCCGGCTATCGCGACGTCGTCCGCCACGGCGTCGACGGCCTGCTCGTGCCGCGCGGCGACGCGACCGCGCTCGCCGAGACGCTGCGCGACCTCTGGCTCGACCCCGAGCGCCGTCTCGCGATGGGCACGGCGGCGGTGCAGCGCGCGCAGCGCTTCGCCTGGCCACAGGTCGCGAGCGAGGTGCTGGAGGCGTACGAGGACGCGGTCGCGACGCCCGTGCCGCAGGGCGCCGTGCAGCGCGCCGCCGTGCGCGTCGGCGCGCGTCCCGCCGACTTGCGGCCGCTCGTGCGCCCACAGCGGCTGCCGAGCCTCGAACCGCCGCCGCCCGCCGGGGCGCGGCGCCCGGCGTTCGTAGCGCTTCGGCGGCTCGCGCTGCTCGCGTTTGCGGCGCTCGCGCTCGTCGGCTGCGTGCTCGCGTTCCGCCGCATCGGCGTCCACGACGTCGCCGTCGCGCTGCTCGACTCGAGCCCCTCGTGGGTGCTCGTCGGGCTCGGGATCATGTGCGCCTCGATGGCGGTCCGCGCCGTCGCGTGGCACGCGATCCTGAAGGCGGCGATCCCACGCGGGGGCGTGCGTCTGCGCGACGCGATGCAGGGCACGTTCATCGGGGTGCTGATGAGCGCGACGCTGCCGGCGCGCCTCGGCGAGCCGTCGCGTGCGCTGATCGTCGCGCGGCGCAGCGGGCGCCCGCGGGAGAACCTGCCGATCGTGCTCGGCACGATCGTCTCGCAGACGCTGCTGAACATCCTTGCGCTCGTGCTGCTCGGCGTGGTGGCGTTCTCCTCGGTGCGGTTGTTCCGCAACCACGACGCGCTGGTCTTCGCGGCGATCGCGCCGCTGCTGCTGCTCGTGGCGGTGCTGCTCGCGCCGCCGCTGTTGAGTGCGGGGCGCCACTCGCGCTTCGCGAAGCTGCGCGAGCTGACCGGTCAGGCGCGCGACGCGTTGGCGCGCGTGCGCGACGGGTTGGCGGTCTTCCGCCAGCCGAAGCTCGGCGGAACGGCGGTCGCGGCGCAGCTCGCGGCGTGGACGTTGCAGTGGCTGTCCTGCTGGGTGCTGCTCGTGGCGCTCGGACTCGACGAGCGGGCCGGCGCCGGGGCCGCGGCGGCCGTGCTGTTCGCCGTCAACGTGACGGCCGTGCTGCCGGCGACGCCTTCGAACCTCGGTGTCTTCCAGGCGGCCTGCGTGGTCGTGCTTGCCGGCGGCTACGGCGTCTCGCAGGCGGAGGCGCTCGGCTACGGGATCATCCTGCAGGCGGTCGAGATCGCGACTGCCGTCGTGATGGGGATGCCGGCCCTCGTGAAGGAGGGCCTGTCGTGGCGCGACGTACGCCTGCGCGCATTGCAGACGGCGCCCGTGGAGCTGCGGGCGCACCCGCACGAGGCGACGGCGCGCGCCACCGCCGCCTCCTCCAACGCGTAGCCGCTTACGCGGCCGCCAGCTCGCCGGCCATCTCCTGGAAGCGGCTCATCTGCCTCGCCAGCGCCTCGCCGGCGTACGCGGTGACGACGCCGAGCTCGTCCACGACCGCGTCGGCGCGCAGCATCACGCGCTCGAACTCCTCGCTGGCCCGCAGCCGGTCGAGCTGCTCCCGCTGCCCGTAGACCATCATGAAGCCGCTGAGCCCACCGCCGTGGGGCTCCAGGAAGAACGGCTCGAAGCCGTCGATCTGGCCGTCCTGCTGGGATCTCGCCCAGAACTCGACGGTCTCCTGGAAGACCTGCAGCGACAACTCCTCGCGGCCTCGCACGACGCTCCCCCAACCGATGAAGAGGGCGTAGTTCGCCATCGTGAGCCTCCTCGCTCGTGGACGACCGACGCTAGACCTCTCGGCTGGCGTTGTGGCGCCTACTCGACGCCGGCTGCGTCCGCCGCGCGCGCGACGTCCTCGGCCTCGATCGCCCCGTCCGGCGGCTCCTCGTCGAGCAGGGTGGGGTCGCGGTCGGAGCCGGCGATGATGTCGTCCGGCGCCTTCTCCTTCGGCAGGAAGCCGCTTCTCATGCCGAAGTAGACGGC
>DATHEP010000346.1:0-2802 GCA_035318525.1 Conexibacter sp. | reverse complement strand
CACCTCGTCGGCGCCGACCTCCTCCAGATCCACCTGCGGGCCGTCCCGCAGTGACGTCTGGATCGCGTCGCGCAGCGCGCGCTCGACCTGCGCCGGCGTCACGCCGACGTGCAGGCGCGCGCGCAGGTCGATCCCCGGAGGCTCGCGCAGCGGCACCACCGCGACCGACATGACGACCGAGTTGGGCACGAGGACCTCGTTCTCGCCCAGCGCGACCGTCGTGTAGAGCAGCCCCACGGACGTGACCTGGCCCTCGATCGTCCCGGCCAGCGGGCCGCCCTGCAACCGCACGCGCTCGCCGACCCGGAACGGCTGCGCGCTGGCGAGCACGCTGCCGGCGATGACGTGGCTGAGCGTCTGCTGCGCTGCGAGACCGACGACGACGGCGGTCACGGCGCCGCCGAGCGCAAGCGTGCTCGGGGCCAGGCCCGCGACCCGCAGCGCGATCACGACGACGACGGCCGTCGTGGTGAGCCGGATCAGGAAGCCGACGGTGCCGGCCGTCGCCGGCTCGAGGCGCTGAAACAGCCAGGGCCGCAGCGCGCGCCCGGCGCTGCGGGCGAGCTTCCACCCGAGCGCGACGATCGCGCTCGCCGCCCCGAGTCGCACGCCGGCGTCCCATTCCTGCGGGAACAGCCGGTCGCGATAGCCGTAGATCAGCAGCACCGACGCCAGCAGTGGCAACAGCACGACGAGCTCGATCCGTGCGCGCTTGACGGCGCGACGGCTGATCTCCAGCACCGCCGCGCTGACGTCGAACCATGGGCGCTCACGCCCGTCGGCGTGGCGCCGGTGGCGGGCGTGCAGTGCGCGGGCGCGCGCGAGAGCACTCAGGTCGTTCACGACGTCGTCGCACCGGCGCTGCGCGCGGGCGGGTCCGGCGAGCCTGGCGGGTCCCCCGTGCCAGGGTCCGACGTGCCCGGCGGGTCCGGCGTGCCCGGAGGCCCGTAGCCGCCGCGGCGTCCGGAGCGATCCGCCCGGCCCTCGGCGACCGCCGCCCGCACCGCCGCGCGATAGCGCCCAGGGCCCCAGTCACGCGATTGCAGGATCTGCTCGAGCTCGCGCCGCGTGATCTGCCCATGTTCGGCGAGCGCGCGGGTGATCGCCTCGATCTCGCGATCCAGCTCCCGATCGGACACCTCGGCGTGGTGCGTGGCGTCGCCCGCGCTGCCGAGCATGCCGGGTGAGTGGTAGGTGCTGCCGTGGCCGGGGCCCGGACGGTAGCGGCGCATGCCCGAGCGCTCGCGCGCGCGACGCCTGCCGACGCGCTCGCGCAGCGCCTGATCCGGATCGGGTCGCGGCGCTGCCGCCGGCGCGGCCGCGGCCGCCGCCTCCTCCGGCTCGGCCGTGCTCAGCGGCGCCGCGATGTCCTCGAGCGTGCGCTGCTCGGCGCGCACGCCGTAGCGTAGCTCGGCGATCCCGCCGAGCGCCATCGCGGCGGCGCCGATGAGGAAGCCGGTCGCGACCTGCTCTGGGTTCCCGCTGTGGATGAACTGCCCGAACAGCAGCGGCCCCGAGATCCCGCCGACCGCGGTGCCGACCGCGTAGAACAGCGCGATCGCGAGCGCGCGCGTCTCCATCGGGAACACCTCGCTGACCGTCAGGTAGGCGCTGCTCGCTCCCGCCGAGGCGAGGAAGAACGCCGCCATGATGAGCGCCATGAACGAGGTCGTCGTCAGCGCGCCGTCGCGCAGCAGCAGCGCGAGCGCCGTGACGAACGCCGCCGAGCCGAGATAGGTCCCCGCGATCATCGCGACCCGGCCGACGGTGTCGAACAGGCGCCCGAGCAACAGCGGCCCGAGGAAGTTCGACACCGCGAACAGCACGATGTACAGCGGCACGGTGCCCGAAGCGACGTCGAAGAAGTCGTGCAGGATCGTGCCGAGGTCGAAGGTGACGGCGTTGTAGAGAAACGCCTGCCCGATGAAGAGCGCGACGCCGAGGATCGCGCGCTTCGGGTAGCGCTTGAAGGCAACGGCGGCGATCTCGCGGAACGGGATCGCGTCGCGTGGGTGGACAGCGATCTGGAACTCCGGTGGCGGCAGCTCGTGCCCGATCTCGGCCTTCACCTCCGACTCGATCTCGTCGACGACCCGTTCGGCCTCCTCCGGACGCCCGTGTATGAAGAGCCAGCGCGGGCTCTCGGGCACGTGCCGGCGCACCAGCAGGATCGCGAACGCGAGCAGCGCGCCGCTGGCGAACGCCAGGCGCCAGCCGACGTCGGCCGCGAACAGGCCCTCGTCGAGGAACACGAGCGCACCGATCGCGCCGATGCCGGCGCCGACCCAGAAGCTGCCGTTGATCGCGATGTCGACGGTGCCGCGGTTGCGGGCCGGGATCAGCTCGTCGATCGCGGTGTTGATCGCCGCGTATTCACCCCCGATCGCGAACCCGGTCAATGCGCGGAAGAGGAAGAAGACCCAGGGGTCGAACGCGAAGGCGGTCGCCACCGTGGCGATCAGGTACAGCAACAGCGTCGCCATGAACAGCCGCTTGCGCCCGTAGCGGTCCGTGAGCTGCCCGAAGAACAGCGCTCCGAGACAGGCGCCGGCGACGTAGAGCGCACCGGCCAAGCCGACCCGGCGGACGTGATCTCGATGCCGCTGCCGGCCTCGGTCATCCGCGGCGCGATCGCGCCGACGACCGTGACCTGGATGCCGTCGAGGATCCAGACCGTGCCCAACCCGATCACGATGCGCCAGTGCCACCGCGACCACGGCAAGCGGTCTAGTCGGGCGGGGACGTCGGTTTCGATCAGCTCGGGCTGTGACATCACAGTTCCTGGTAGGGCGATGAGCGCGT
>DATHEP010000345.1:0-2213 GCA_035318525.1 Conexibacter sp. | reverse complement strand
CAGGTGGTAGGCGGCCGCGAAGTGCGCGTTGGCGATCGTGCCTTCGGTGTTGAACGCGTGCAGCAGCCAGACCGCGATCAGGCCGGCGGCGACCAGCGTCCAGGCGACCGCTCGCAGGGGCGTGTCGCGCGTCCACTCCGCGGCCGCCTCGCGCACGCGCGCGCTGCGCGCGGCCGTGGCGATCGCGGCCGCGCCGAGCATGCTCAGCACGAGCGTCGTCGCGTCGAAGTAGTGCTGCCGGGTGGGCTCCTGGAATTCGTACAGGGCGCCGTACTCGATCCCCCACTGGGCGACGACGCAGCCGAGCGCGAAGACGACGAGCGCCGCCTGCGCGACCCACACGAGCGGCGTGACCGCGGTCGGCGCGAGCGGCAGCGGCCGCCGCGCGAGCAGCACGGTCGCGCCGGCGAGCAGCAGCGGCCCGACGAGCGCGACGAGGAAGCGCCCCTGCTCGGCCGGCTCCGGGTGCAGCAGCGCCTGCCGGCTTTCCCAGAAGGTCGCGGCGCCGTCGGGCAGCAGGTCGCCGACGACGGGCCCGAGCGCGAGCACGAGCAGCAGCGTCAGCAGCGCGCACGGCAGCGCCGCGAGCCAGGCGGCGTCGCGGGGGCTCAGCGTCGTGTCCGCCGTCGCCTCGCTCGCGTCGCGCGCGCGGCCCGGCGCGCGCGAGCGCGCGCCGGCGGCCTTCCGCGCGCCGGCGCGTCCGGCAGCCGTTCCGCTCAAGCGGCAGCCCGCCCGGGGTCGCCGAGCTGCGGCCGCTCGCCGGTCGCGGCAGGCGCCGGCAGCACGCCGCCGGGCGGCGCGCTGTGGAACGAGCCGCGCATGCGGTAGGCGCCGACGAGCATCCGCACGGCTGACTTGTAGCTGGTCGTCGATCTGCCGCCGAAGCGCTCGGTCGGATAGATCGGGATCTCGACCACCGGGTAGCCCGCGTAGCGGCAGGCGCGCATCCACTCGAGGTCGTACAGCTCGGCATCGCTGCTGAGCTGCATCAGGTGGTGGAAGCGTCTCGGGAAGAACTTCGGCGTCCCGTCGATGTCCCACGTCGCGAGGTCGAACAGGCGACGGCACTCGAAGTTGTAGAGCACCGATCCGAGCCGCCGGATCGCGCTCTCGCGAATGCGGCGCTGCGCCTTCAGCACGGTTTCCGGATACGCGATCGCGTACGCGAGCATCAACGTCGCCGTCTCCGGCGTCGTGCGGGCGGAGTTCGTGTAGCCGACGACCTCGCCGCGGCAGGCCTCGAGGCCGGCGTTGATCGCGCGCCCCCAGCCGCCCCGCTCGATCGGGCCGACGAGCTGCACAAGATCGGGGTGCTGGGCGGCGAGCCCGGCGCAGATCTCCGTCGAGGCGTCGCTGCAGCCGTTCGGGACGAGCACCAGCTCGCAGTCGCGGTCCAGCTTCGTGAAGTCCGCGAGGAAGCCGTGCACGACGCGCGAGATGTGGTCGGCCTGGTTGTGGATCGGCAGGATCAGCGAGGCGTAGGGCGCCGCGGCGCCCGTTGCTTGGTGGTCGGGCATGGTCATGGCGGTTCGGTGGCTCCGGTTGCGATGGGCGTGGCGGTGGCGGCGGTCCGCGCCTCGAGCGCGGCCTGCGCGGCGCGCGCGAGCTGGTCGGGCGCGAGCTCGTGCTGGTCGTAGAGGAAGGGTCGGCTGCCGGTCGAGCCGATCGGCATGGCGCGCACGCCGGCGCGCAGCAGCCGGCAGGGAAGCTCATGCTCGGCGATCGTCTCGGCGACGAGCGAGCCGAGCGCGCCGTTGACGTAGTGGGCCTCGACGGCGAGCGCGACGCGAGCGCCGGCGAGCGCCTCGACGAGGTCCTCCGTCGGTGCCGGGCTGAGCGTGGAGACGACGAGCACGACGTCGAAGCCGTCGCCGATGCGCTCGGCGCGGCCGAGCCGGAAGCGGCCGTCGAGCCCGGGCACGGGGTCGGACTCCTTGCCGAGGCGCAGGTAGGCGGGTCCGGGGAGCTGCTGGACGGCCGGAAGCGCAGCGGCCGTCTGTGCGGGGTCGGCGGGTGCGACGACGGTCATGCCCGGCTGGACGCGCATGATGCCGGCGTCCTCCAGCGCGTAGTGCGTGACGCCGTTGTGGCCGTAGTCCATGCCGCCGCCGACGCCGACCACGCGCACGGGCAGCTCGTGCAGGATCGGCCCGTTGCGTACGAACTCATAGCCGCGCATCGAGGCAAAGGTGGCGATCGAGTAGACGTAGGGC
>DATHEP010000344.1:0-3744 GCA_035318525.1 Conexibacter sp. | reverse complement strand
CCCGGACTCTCACCGGAGTTCCCCGCTGTCGTGAGCGCGTCGCACGCTACCGGAGCGCTGCCGAGCGGTGCGCCGCTACGCCGCGACCCTTGCGCTAGAGTCGCCAGCCACACAAGGGATCGGTGGCCAGGGGAAGTCCGGTGCAAAGCCGGCGCGGGCCCGCCACTGTGACCGAGGACGCCCGTCGCATGCGCGATGCGAGCCACTGGACCACGGTCCGGGAAGGCGCGGCGGGAATGCTCGGAAGCCAGGAGACCCGACTCCGATCCGCACCGTCGACCGCCCTCGCGGAAAGGGGCTCCAGGCACATGCGAGCAGCTCGCGCGACGCTCGCCGTCGCGACCACCGCTCTCCTTCTCGGAGCGAACCCCGCCGGCGCCGAGCCGGATGACGTGCACGTGCGGATCGAGGGCGTCACGCAGACGCTGTTCGACCGCGTCGTGCGCACCGACGGCCACGACGTCAGAGCGACGTCCGACAGCCAGCCGCGCCGCTGCGACGGCACGAACAACGGCCGCAACCCGTCGCCCGGCCCGACCGCGACGGCCGCCACGGTCGACGCGCTCGCAACCCTCGGGCAGGGCTTCGACGGCCAGTGGTTCCCCGGCCTCGACGACTACTTCATCCGCCAGTGGGGCCCGGAGCGAGAGGACAACGACAAGCTCTGGTGGTGGGGGATCCTCGTCAACCGCGCCTTCTCGCCCGTCGGCGGCTGCCAGGTGCGCATGCGCGACGGCGACGAGGTGCTGTGGGCGAACGACGCCTTCAGCAACCGCCCGTTCCTGTGGCTGTCGGCCGCGACGCCCAGACCGACCGTGCTCGTCGGCTCGCCGCTGACGGTGACGGTCGGCGCCACCAACGCCAGCACCGAGAACGCCGACAGAGCCGCTGACCCCTATCTCGGCGCGCTCGTCGGTGCGGCGACGACGAACGGCCAGCCGGCGCCGGCCGGCGTAGCCGACGGCGGCGTCAGCGCCGCCGACGGCAGCGCGACGGTGGTCTTCCGGCAGGCCGGCTGGCAGCGCGTGAAGGCGCGCGGGTCGGCGGGCGTGGCGGGCGCGCCGCCGGCGGCGATCGCCTCCAACAGCCTCGACGTGTGCGTCGAGGCCGCGGCCGGCGACGGCTGCGACGGCGCGCCGCCGAGCCGGCGCCCGCCGGCGTCCGGCGGCGGTGGCGGCGGCTCCGCGCCGGGCAATGGGCAGGGCGCGCCCGGCGGACGGGGCGCGACGAGACCTGCGTGGCTGCGTCGCTTCGCGGCCGGGACGCTGCGCGACGACCGCGCGCGCGGCCTGAGACGCAGCGGCTCGTGGCGGCGGGTGCGCAGCGCGAGCGCCTGGGAGGGGACGCTCTCGCGCGGGAGCGCCGGCGCCGAGCTGCGGCTGCGCCTCGGCGGCGGACGGCCCGCGTTCCTGCTGCGGCTCACAGGCAGCAGCGCGCGGATCGAGCTGCACGCCGGCGGCAGAGCGACGGCGGTCGCGCTGCCCGCGAGCAGCGGCGGCGGCCTGCGGATCGTGCGTGGGCCGCGCCTGCCGCGCGGCGGCGGTGTCGCGACGCTGCGCGTGCTGGGCGGGACGGTGCGGGTCGACGGAGCGGGGCGTGGCGCGTAGCGCGCGCCTCCTGCTGTGCGCCGCGGGCGTCGCGCTGATCGCGCTGGCGCTCGTGCTGCCGGCAGGCGCGGCCGCGCCCGACCGGCGCAACGAGGCGCGGCTCGACCTGACGATCCGCTTCCTGCAGGACGTCCAGAACCGCGACGGCGGCTTCGGCGGCAGACGCGGCAACCCGTCGGACCCGCTGTTCACCGCCTGGGTCGCGATCGCGCTCGCCGCCGGCGGGGTGAACCCGCAGGACCAGCGCAAGCCGGGCGGCGTCGACGCCTACAGCTACGCGGCCAGACACGCTGGCGAGCTCAGATACACGACCGACTTCGAGCGCGCGGCGCTCGTAGCGGTCGCGGCCGGCGCCTCGCCGCGCAGCTTCGGGCGCGTCGACCTCGTGCGCCGGATCCTCGCCCGCCAACTGCCGGACGGCGGCTTCGCGTACGACGAGGGCGGGCAGACGGGCTACGTCAACGCGACCGCGTTCGCGATCCTGCCGCTGTCGACGCTCGGCGAGCCGCGGCTCGCCGACGCCCTGCGCCGCGGCGCCGACTGGCTGCTCAGCGTGCAAGAGCCGACGGGCGCCTGGGGCTACGCCCCCGGCGCCGAGCCGAGCACCGACATCACCGCATCCGTGATCCAGGCGCTGCACGCGATCGGCCGCACCGGCACGCCGCAGGAGGCGGAGGCGTGGGACCACATCCGCGCGCTCCACAACCCGCGCGACGGCGGCTTCGGCTTCAACGAGGCCCACCCGGAGTCGAACACGGCGTCGACCTCGTGGGTCGTGCAGGCGATGTGGGCGGCAGGGATCGACCCCGACCGCTTCGCGCCCGGCGGCCCGAGCCCGCTCGACTACCTGGCGTCATTGCAGCGCGACGACGGCTCGATCGCCTGGAAGCGCGGCGACGACCTCAACTCGGTGTGGATGACCGCCTACGCCGCGCCCGCCTACGGCGGCCATCCGCTGCCGGTGCCCTCGGTGCCGCGCGCCGAGGAGGTCGCGAGACGGCCGCGGCAGGCGAGCGCGCGGACGACGGGCGCGCTCGAGGACGCGCCGGTCGCGGGCGAGGG
The DNA here is from genome assembly GCA_035318525.1 of Conexibacter sp. Taxonomy (GTDB): domain Bacteria; phylum Actinomycetota; class Thermoleophilia; order Solirubrobacterales; family Solirubrobacteraceae; genus Conexibacter. Next base: position 1,075 of record DATHEP010000344.1, on the reverse strand, counting down.
CGGGTTCGAGGGCGAGCGCGGCGGGACCGTGATCGCGGGCGGCGGAAGCGAGGGCGCGCAGCTCTTCAGCAGGCTGCAGCCGCAGAGCCAGGGCCGCACGCCCGGCGGGGTGCGCGACACGACCGACGCGGCCGCCCGGCGCGCGGCGGGCGGCCGCGCGGCCGGCGGGCGGGCGGCCGCGGGCGCGCAGGGCGATGGGGGTACGGGCGAACGCGACGCCGCGCCGGCGGCGGCCGGCGGCGGCCGCGAGGTGACGGGCGTCGTGCTCGGCGGTGGGCGCGCCCCGGCCGCCCCGGGCCTGCGCGGCGCGCAGGCGGGCGGGCGCACGCCGGGTCCGGCGCTCGCGCTCGGCCTGACGGGCGCGCTGCTGCTGTGCGCGGGTCTGGGTGCGGGCTGGGAGCGCCGCCGGCCGGACGCGGGAGCGCTCGCGTGACCGGTGAGAACCTCGGGGACGCGCTCGCGCAGATCGCGGCGGCGCTGGAGGTGCCGGTGCTGCTGGCGGCCGTCGGCGTGTTGCTGCTGTGCGCGCTGGAGCTGGGCCGCTTCGCGACCGAGGCATGGACGCGGCGCGCGCGGGCCCGCTCCGGCGGCGACCTGCGCGAGCTCGCGCGGCGCGCGGTCGCCGAGCCGGGAAGCGCGGGCGAGCTGGCGCGTGCGGCGCCGACGGCGTTCGCGGCCGTCGCGCTGACGCGGATCGTCGCGGCGCGCAGCGCCGCACGGCCGCAGGCCGCCGAGCACGCGCTCGCCGACTACGAGCTGGCGGCGCAGCGCCGCCTCGACCGCACGCGCCTGCTGGTGCGCGCCGGGCCAGCGATCGGGCTGATGGGGACGCTGATCCCGCTCGCGCCCGGGCTCGCCGCGCTCGGCCGCGGAAACGTCGCCGCGCTCGCGGGCGACCTGCGCGTCGCGTTCGCGGCGACCGTCGTCGGCCTGCTCGTCGGCACGACCGCGTTCGCGCTCACGCTCACGCGCACGCGCATGTACGGCGAGGACCTGACCGCGCTCGAGCGGGCCGCGGAGCAGGCGGCAGCCCCGTGAGCCGCATCGGCCTCGGCCGCCACAGCCGCCTCGACGA
>DATHEP010000343.1:0-3029 GCA_035318525.1 Conexibacter sp. | reverse complement strand
TACTAACTATGGTTTTATCGATATTAGTGTTTTGAGCGATTCGTTGACGACACCCCCGCCTCCGCGGCTCCTGCTCACGTGCGTGGCGGAGAACACCCCCGGCTTCCACGCGCGCGTCGAGCTGCTGGTCGGGTCCGCCCGCCGGCTCGGCGGCTCGCTGGAGACGTGCCCGATCGTCGTCAACGTCGTCGGCAGCGTCGACGAGGCGTTCGCGCTGCGCCTGGAGAGGGCCGGAGCCGAGGTCCGCGTCGTCTCGCGCGTGGAGCGCAGCGGCTTCGCGCACGCGAACAAGCTGCGCATGCTCGAGCTGCACGATCGACAGGACTTCGACGTGCTGCTCGCCGTCGACTGCGACGTCGCGGTGGCAGCGGACCCCGCGCCGCACGTCCCCGACGGGGCGATCGGCGTCGTGCCGACCGACATGGACGCCTTCACCGAGCCGCAGTGGCGCGCGATCTTCGCAGGCTTGGGAAGCGCGCCCGATGGGCGGTCGGTGACCGCGACGACGACCGGCCAGCCGATGTACCCGTACTTCAACAGCGGCGTCGTCGCGGTGCCGCGCGAGCACTGCGCCGCCCTCTTCGCCGCCTGGATGCAGGCGATGGAGGACCTCGACGAGCTGTGGCGGCGCGAGCCCGACCTGATCCCGCCGGCGCGTCGCTTCTACACCGAGCAGCTCGCGCTCGCCGTCGCGCTGTGGCGCGGCCTGCCGTGGACCGCCGCCAGCCGCGAGCTGAACTTCCCCACCCACGTCGACCTGCACGAGCCGACCGTCGCGGGGATGCGACCGGCACTGCTGCATTACCACGCCGAGGTCGACCGCGCGGGCTTCCTGCTGAGGCCGCGCTGCCGCGTCGCCGAGGCCGCCGCCGAGCGCGTCAACCGCAGTCGCGCCGATGCGCTCGGGCTCCCGTACAAGGGCTTGCAGTCGCGCCCGCTCGCCGACCGCGCAAGGCTGCTCGTGGAGCGCTCGCGGATCCGCGCCCAAGCTGTCCGGCGCCGGATCCGACCGGCATCGGCGACGTAGCGGCGTCGCTCACGCCGACCGCGGCTCGCGCACGAACGCCCGCTGCAGGTGCCGCGCCGACTCGCGCACGTCGAACTCGGCGGTGACCTGCTCGCGGCCGGCGCGGCCCATCGCGGCGCGCCGCTGCGGGTCGGCGATCAGCTCCGCGAGCGCGTCGGCGAGGCGGTCGGCGCGCCCCGGCGGGACGAGCCGACCGTGGATGCCGTCGGAGATCAGCTCGGGGATCCCCATGACCGTCGTGCTGACGACGGGCAGCTCCATCGCCATCGCCTCCATCAGCACGACCGGGATCCCCTCCGCGAAGCTCGCCAGGCAGAAGACGTCGGCGGCGGCGTAGCGCTCGCGGATCTCGTCCTGACCGACCGACCCGGCGAACTCGACATGGTCGGCGACGCCGAGCCGCCGCGCGGCCGCTTCGAAGTCCGTCCGCGACGGTCCGTCGCCGACGACGACCAGCCGGACGGCGAGCCCGCGCTCGCGCAGGTCGCGCAACGCCTCCAGCAGGATCGGCAGGCCTTTCTTGGCGACGAGGCGGCCGACGGTGAGGATCACGGCCTCGTCGCGCTCAACGCGAGGCGGTTCAGGCGGGACGTAGACGCTCGGGTCGACGCCGCAGTGCACGACGTGGATGTCGTCCCAGCGCTCGCGCTCGGCGAGCGTCATCAACTGGCTGCGGCCGAAGTCGCTGATCGCGACCGCGAAGCGCGCGCGAGCGAGCTTCTCTCGCAGCGCGTACTGCTCGACGTTGTAGAACTCGACCGGCCCGTGTACGGCCAGGCTCCAGGTGAAGTCCCGCCCCCGCGCGCGCTCGTAGTGCGCGACGAGCATCGCGACGTCGGTTGCCGTGTCGGCGAACTGCGCGTGCAGGTGGGTCGCCTCGATCGCCCGGCAGTGCCGTCGCACGATCATCGCCTCGCCGAAGTAGAACAGCCGCCACAGGCGATTTCTCAGGCCCGGCGGACTCGTGCGCAGCGCCAGCGCCAACGTGCTCAGGTAGGCGGCGGGTCCGGTCAGCAGCGCGAGCAGATGCGCCGCGAGCAGCCGCAGCGCGCTCGTCGGCAGGACGGCGAACGTACTCGCGTGCTCGCGGCGGTCGGCGTCGGACAGCAGCTTGGCCTCAGCGGTCGCGTGGATGCTGATCGTCCGCACGTCGACGCCCAGCCGGCGCAGCTCCTCCACCTCGCGCAGGATGAAGGTGTGCGAGACGGCGGGATAGCGGCCGACCAGGTAGGCGATCCGCATCAGGCGCCGTCCACGAACTCGCGGTGCCACAGCTCGTACATCAGCAGCGTCCAGATCCCCTGCGAGCAGTCCTCGACGCCGGCGGCGTGGCGGTCGAGCAGCGCCTCCACGCGGTCGGCGCGCAGCTGGCCGCGCCCGCGCGCGACCGGGTCGAGCAGGATCTCCCGCGCGTAGCCGCGCAGGTCGCCGCGCAGCCAGTCGGCCAGCGGCGGCTGGAAGCCACGCTTGGGCGCGTCGAGGATCTCGTCCGGCACCCAGCCGCGCAGGGCGCGCCGGAACGCGACCTTCTTCTCGGTGCCGCGGACCTTCTGGTCGGCCGGCAGCGAGGCGGCGAACTCGACCAGCTCGTGGTCGAGCAGCGGCGAGCGGGCCTCCAGCGAGCACGACATCGAGGCGATGTCGACCTTCGCCAGCAGGTCGTCGGGGAGGTAGGTGCGCACGTCGGTCTCCAACATGCGGTCGAGCACGCCGTCGGCGCACGCCGCGTCCCATGCGCCGACGACGAGGTCCTCGGCGTCGGTCGCGCCGACCTGCTCGCGGAACGCGTCGGTGTAGAGCTGCTCGCGCCGCAGGCCCTGCAGGCTCGACATGTAGGCGAAGTAGCGCCGCGCGGGATCGAGCGGGAGCGTCTCGGAGAGGCGGCGGATGCGGCTGGGCCAGCTGTCGACGCGGCCGTTGACCGGCACGGCGGCGCCGGCGCGCGCGAGCAGACGGCGCGCGGCCAGCGGGATCCGCCCCAGCCGCGCCGAGGCGAGGTTGG
>DATHEP010000342.1:0-2630 GCA_035318525.1 Conexibacter sp. | reverse complement strand
CGATCACGCGATCGCTCCGGCGGCCGCGGTCAGCTTCGTGGCCTCGGCAGACGCGCAGGCGCAGGCAGTCGAGCGCGCGATCGACCACGGCAAGCGGGTCGCCGCGCGCGGCGGCCACGCGGTCGTGCTGATCGACACGCTCGCGGGCCTGCCGGCCGGCGCGGCGCGCAAGGCGCTGGCGGCCGCGCGCAGCATCCCGGAGGGCGGCTCGCTGACCGTGATCGCGACCGCGCCGGCGCCGCTGGGCGGCGAGACGACGGTCGTCGCGCTCAGCGCGGAGCTGGCGGGCGTGCGGCGCTTCCCGGCGATCGACCTGCTCGCGAGCCGCACGCTGCGGCCCGAGCTGCTCGTCGGCGAGGCCGGCGCGGCCGCGATCGCCGAGGCCGTGCGCGAGAACGAGGAGTAAAAAGGGACAGAGCGAGTCGGATGGCGCCGCGAGGCGGTGCCGTCCGGCCGCTATCGGGGCAGGTAGGCGACCCGACCCCAAGAGGGTTCGGGCGCGAGCTCGATCGGCTCGTTGCCGCGATCGGGCTGCACGTAGGAGAAGGTGTGCGTCTGGTCGTCGAATGCGACGTCCAGCTCGCCCTCCTTCACGCGCTGGTCGAGCCACGCGCCGCGGAAGATCAGCCGCCGTAGCCAGTGCACCAGCGAGCGCTCCGACGGGCCCACGAGCTCGGGCCAGCAGTCGTTGACGTGCTCGCCGAGGGCGGACGCGGGATCGTGCACCTCGCCGTTGACGACGAGGTTGACGAGGTCCTCGGCCTCCTCCTGCTCGAGGCGGCCGCTGACGAAGCCGAGCTTGCGGGCGGCCTGCTCGCAACGCTCCGCGAAGTCGCGTTCGTTGAAGGTGAAGCGCAGCTCTCCGTACTCGAGCACGAAGTCCTCGCCGGAGCTGTAGTTTCCGCGTTGGTTGAGCATGGGGATGGGGCCCGGTCCGTGGGCGTCGGCATCATATGCGCGACTCCTCCACAGGCGGATGGGCTGCATGCGAACTTGCAGCGCATGTGCGCGACGGTCCGTGGCCATCTCACGTCCGGCGATTGCGACGGAACTGCGCGGAAGGGGGCGAAACGACGCCGCGTCGTGGCTCAGGGCGGCCATGACCGAACAACGCTCCACCATCCTCGTCGTCGAAGACGACCGCCACACGCGCACGTTCCTCGCCGACAACCTCGCGGCCGACGGCTATGAGCCGATCCCCGCCGTCGATGCCCGCGAGGCGGTGCGCCTGATGGAGACGCGCTACCCCGACCTCGCAATCCTCGACCTCACGCTGCCCGACCGCGACGGCCTCGACCTGCTGAAGCAGGTGCGCGAGGCGGACGGGATCGCCAGCCGCATCGATCCGGCGCTGCCGGTGCTCGTGCTGAGCGGCCGCGTCGGCGAGCTGCACCGCCTGCGCGGCTTCGAGAAGGGCGCGGACGACGTCCTGCAGAAGCCGTTCTCGTATCCGGAGCTCAGGGCGCGCGTCGGTGCGCTGCTGCGCCGCAGCGAGCTCGCGCGGCGGCGCGGACGGATGCGGATCGGCGGGCTCGAGATCGATCCGGCCGCTCGCACCGTCGCGCTCAACGGGCGGCGCGTGGTCGTCTCGCAGAAGGAGTTCGCGCTGCTGCGCACGCTCGCCGCCGATCCGACGCGCGTGATCCCGAAGGAGGAGCTCCTGCGCACCATCTGGGGCTTCCGCGTGAGCGGCGCGCATGGCTCAACGCGCACGCTCGACAGCCACGCCTGCCGCCTGCGCCAGAAGCTCGCGCGCGACGGCGACCGGTTCGTCGTCAACGTGTGGGGCGTCGGCTACCGCCTCGTCGACGGGCCGCTCGAGAGCGAGGGCGAGGACGCGGGGGAGGGGCGATGAGCGCGACGCTGGCGGTCGCCGGCTGGCTCGCCGCGCTCGCCGTCGCGACCGCGTGGCGAATCGTGCTGGCGCGCCGGATGGAGCTTGTCGCGCGCGCCTGCCACGAGCTGCGCGGGCCGCTCACCTCGGCGCGGCTGGCCGTACGGCTCGCGGCGCGGTCGGCGGGAGCGGACGCGGTGCGCGGCACGGTCGCGGGCGGCGGCAACGACGTCGCCCGTCCCCGCGGGGACGTCCTGCAGGCGATCGATCTCGAGCTCGGCCGTGCCGGCCTGGCGCTCGCGGACCTCGATGCGGCGCAGCAGGGCGGCCGCGCCGGCGACCGCCTGCAGACGTTCGCGCTCGCGCCGCTGCTCGACGACGCCGCCGACGCGTGGCGGGGGACGGCGTGGACGCGCGGCCGCCGGCTGCGCGTCGAGCACGCGCCGGGCACGGTGCTGCTGCGCGGGGATCGGCTGCGGCTCGCCCAGGCGGTCGGCAACCTGCTCGCGAACGCGATCGAGCACGGTGGCGGCACGGTGCGGCTGCGGGCGCGTGCGAGCGCTCACACGGTGCGGATCGAGGTGCTCGACGAGGGGCCGGGGCTGCCGGCGCCGATCGGCGAGCTGACGCGCCGTCCGCGCAGCGGGCGCGGCCTGCGCGGCCGCGGGCTGGCGATCGCGCAGGATGTCGCCGCGCGCTACGGCGGCCGTCTCGCGGCCGCGCCGAGCGAGCTTGGGGCGCGCCTCGTGATCGAGCTGCCGACGGCACCGGCATCGGAATCCCCCCCCCCCCCCCC
>DATHEP010000341.1:0-6191 GCA_035318525.1 Conexibacter sp. | reverse complement strand
GGCCGGCACCGCTTCGTCCTGACCGCGCGCAACGCGGCCGGCGCGTCGGACGCGTCGCGGCTCCGGTTCACGGTCGTGCGCGGCTGAGCCGCGGCGGCGTGGCACCGCCGCGGCACGCGCGACCCGGCTCGGCCGGGCGTCCAGGAGGTCGCGCCGCGCCCGCGCGCGGCCCGTACCATCCCGCGAGTCCGCGAACGCCGAGGGAGTCCCCCATGCCACGCCGCTCGATCCTGCCGCTCGCCTTCGCCCTGCTCGCGCTCGCGCCTGTCGCCGCGTCCGCCGCCGGGATCGGCACGACCTTCCTCACCGGCGGGCTCGACCTCCCGGCGGGCGCCACCGCCGGCGGACTCAGCGGCTACGCGGACGACGAGTCCGCGCGCATCGGCGTCAGCGACGACGGCCGCTTCGTCGCGTTCAGCTCGGAGGCCGACCTGCTCGACCCGGCCGCGAACCCGGACACGGCGAACGTCTACCGCAAGGACCGCCTGACCGGGACCGTCGTGCTGGTGAGCCGGGCGACGGGCGCCGCCGGCACCGCGCCCGCGCAGTCCTCCGCGGACGCGGCGATCAGTGAGGACGGCGCGGTCGTCGCGTTCCGGACGACCGCGGCGCTCGACCCGGCGGACGCCGACGGCGGCGAGTACGACGTCTACCTGCGCGACGTCGGCGCCGGCACAACGACGCTCGCGACCGTCGCCGACGGCGGCGGGCAGACGCTCGAGGAGGTCAACGCCTTCGACCTCTCCGGCGACGGCAGATTCGTCGCGTTCGCGACGCAGGAGAGAGTCGACCCCGTCAACGACACGACGGCCTTCGACGACGTCTACCGGCGCGACCTGGCGGCTGGCAGAACCGCGCTCGTCTCGCGCAGAGCGGGCTCGGGAGCGGCGGCGAACGGATCGTCCTACGTCCCCGCGATCAGCGACGACGGCAGATGGGTCGCGTTCGTCTCCGCCGCGACCGACCTCGTGAGCGGCTACGTCGGCAGCGGGACGCAGGTGTTCGTGCGCGACGTCGGCGGAGCCCTCGGCTACCTCGTCTCGAACAGAGCGACGCTCTCGAGAACCGCGAGCAACGGCAGCTTCACGGGCGAGGTCGACATCGCGGGCGCGCCAGCCGCGCTCGCGGCGGTCGTCGTCGCCTACGACACGAACGCGACCGACGTCTCGCTCGGCGGCGTCGACGCCTCGTCTGCCAGCAGCGTCTACGTGCACGCGATGTCGGCGACCAGCTCCACGCTCGTCAGCGTCTCCGACGGCGGCGCCAACGCCGACAGCCGCGCGCACACGCCGACGATCAGCGACGACGGCTCGCGCGTGGAGTTCGACTCAGACGCTCAGAACCTCACGACCGACCCCGACTACTACGGCGTCTACCTGCGCGACCTGACGGCCGGCAGAACGCTGCTCGCGTCCGTCGGCACGATGTACTCCGTGCAGGGCGCGCTGTCCGGCGGCGGCGGGCTCGTCGCCTGGTACAGCGGCACCGGCGTCACGCCCGACAGCGACCCGGACACCGGCGGCGTCTTCGGTCGTCCCTACGCGCCCCCCGCGATGGGGGCCGCCGAGCTCGTCTCGCGTCCGCCCGGATCGGCGCCCTTCCTGCTGCCGGCGATCGTCATGGACCCCTTCGGCGCCGGCGAGCGCACGATCAGCGCCGACGGCCGCTACGTCGTATTCCGCGCCTACACGACGACTCGCCTGCCCGGCGGCGGGATCGACAGCCCCGGCCAGGTGTACCGCCGCGACGTGCTCACTAGCGCGATCGAGCTCGTATCGCGCGCGAACGGCGCGACGGGCGCTGCGGGCAACGGCTTCAGCGACCAGCCGACGATCAGCGGCGACGGCACGCGCGTCGCGTTCCGCACCTCGTCCCAGTTCGACCCCGCGCACCCGGCGGCGACGAACCAGGCCTACGTGCGCGACATGACGGCCGGCACGACGACGCTCGTCTCGCGCGCCGACGGCGCCGGTGGCACTGGCGGCGCGCCGTCGGACGCGGACGTGTCCGATCCGCGCATCAGCGCCGACGGGCAGCACCTCGCGTTTGTCAGCGGCGCCGCGAACCTCGGCGTCCCCGGCGGCGTCGAGCACGTGTGGCTGCGCGACATCGCCGGCGGCCGCACCACGCTCATCGACCGCGCGACCGGCGCCGACGGCGCGGCCGGGAACTTCGACGCCGACGACCCGTCGCCGTCGCGGGACGGCCGCTACGTCGCCTTCAACACCAGCGCGAGCAACCTCGACCCGGACGACGCCGCCGACAGACTGTTCGACGTCTACGTGCGCGACACGGTCGCCGGCACGACGACGCTCGTCTCGCGCGGCAACGGCTCGGCCGGCGCGCATGCGAGAGGCAGCTCGACCGAGGCGGCGATCAGCGCTGACGGCGCCGTCGTCGCCTTCCGGACGACCGACGAGACGCTGGCGCCCGAGGGCGGCGCCTGGGGTGGCACGGACCAGATCGTTGCGCGCACCCTTGCGACCGGTGCGAACGCGCTCGTCAGCCGTGCGCCCGGCCCGGGGGCCGTCGCGAACGCCGACGCGGCGCACCCGACGGTCAGCGGCGACGGCGCGGTGATCGCGTTCGACTCGGAGGCGACGAACCTGCTGCCGGGCCTCGGCGGCACCAGCCGCCCGGCCGTCTTCGCGCGCACGATGGCGGGCGGCGCGGTGGCCGGGCCGCCGGCGTTCGGGCTCGTCGACAACCCGCTGGACGACATGGCCGTGTTCCCGGCGATCAGCGACAACGGCAACTGCCTGGCGTTCCGCGCCCACGGCCACAACGCGATCACGGGCACGGCCGGCGACTTCGACACGAGCTACATGTACGTCGTCTCCGGCGAGTGCCCGACGCCGGCGGTCGCGAGAGCGCTCCCCACAAGAGCCGCGAGAAGCGCGCCGCGGCCGGCGCTCACGAGAGCGTCGCTGCTGCGCAAGCGCTTCCGCGTCGGCAGACGGCCGACGGCGAAGGTGGCCGCACGGGCGCAGTCTGCCGCGAGACGTCGCGGCAGAGGCCGCCGCGTCCCCAGAGCGCGCGTCGGCACCGCCTTCCGCTTCACGCTCAACACGCAGGCGAGAGTGACGATCGTGCTGGAGCGCCCGGCGGAGGGACGCCTCGTCGGTCGCTTCTGCCGCAGACCGGCGCGCAGACTGCGGCGCAACCTCAGATGCGTCCGCTTCGTCGAGGTCGGCCGGCTCACGCGCACCGGCGTCAGAGCCGGCAGGTCCAGCGTCGCCTTCAGCGGGCGGATCGGCAGAAAGGCGCTCAGACCCGGGACCTACCGCGCGAGACTGCGCGCGAGCAACGGGTCGGGCGTCTCCAGATGGGTCAGACGCGGCTTCAGAGTCGTGCGGAGATAGCCGGATGGCGCCCGAGTCGCAGCTTCCGTCGGAGGGCTACCGCCTGAAGGAGATCGCGCCGCGCGCGTTCCAGCACCCGGCCGACAAGGCAGCGAGCGCTGCGCTGTCGGCGATCCCGCAGCTCGACCGCGTGATCCGCAAGCTGATCGAGCTGGGCTACGAGCGCGCGCTGCGGCAGAACGCGCTCGGCTCGTCGGTGCGGCTGGGGGAGGCGCAGCTCCCGGACGTGTGGTCGGAGCACGTGCTCGCCTACTCGACGCTCGACATGGGCGACGCGCCGCCGCTCTACATGACGCAGTACCCGATCGCGAACGCGGCCGCGATCGGGGCCAAGCGGCCGCTCGTCGTCGTCAACTCCGAGCTGGTCGCGCTGCTCGACGCGCCGCAGCGGCGCGCGGTGTTCGCGCACGAGGCGGCACACATCCTCTCCGACCACCAGCTCTACGGCACCGCGCTCGCGATCCTCACCGGCCTTGCGGCGTCGGGCCGGCTGCCGCTGCCGCTCGTCCCGATCCGCACCGCGCTCCTGGAGTGGAGCCGCGCGGCCGAGCTGAGCTGCGACCGCGGGGCCGCGCTCGTCACCCGCGACCCGCTCGCCGCCTGCCGCACGTTCATGTCGCTCGCAGGCGGCGCGATGGTCGACCAGCTCGACCTCGACGCGTTCATGAAGCAGGGGATGGAGTACACCGACGAGGGCACCGGCTTCGAGCGCCTCACCCGCCTGCTGATCGACCTCGGCGTCACGCACCCGCTGCCCGTCCGCCGCACGCACGAGCTGATGAAGTGGGTGCACGGTGGCGACTACGACCGCATCGTCGGCGGCGACTACCCGCGCCGCGGCGAGCCGACGAGCGTGCGCGAGGAGAGCGGCGAGGCTGTCTCCTTCTACACCGAGCGCTTCCGCCGCGCCTTCCGCGAGGCCGGCGAGGCGGTCGGCTCGATGGGCGGGCAGCTGTCGGACTGGCTCAGACGCAGCGGCTCGTCGGAGGACGACGACGAGCCGGGCGGCGCCTAGGCGCTCAGGTTCAGTTCGCCGCGGCCTCTTCCGGTGTGATCGCCAAGCCGCGGCTGACGAGGTCGCGGATGTCCGTGCTGACGAGCGTCCAGCCGTTGAGCCGCGAGACGGCGGCGTACGTGGCGTCGTAGACGCTGATGCCGTGCTCCTCGGCGACCTCGATCGCCTGGGCGACGACCGCCTCGTCGATCCGCACGAGCGTGTCGGCGCAGGTTGCACTCACGAGCTTCGCCACGACCTCGGCTCGCTGGCGATCGCGCCACGAGCTCATCGCGACGTTGGCGACCTCGTAGAGCGTGAGGTCGAGCGCGGTGCAGCGGCGCTCGCCGTCGAGCAGCGTGACTGCGGCGCGGTGGTTGGCATCGTCCGCGTCGCGGGCCGCGAGCCAGACGCCGGAGTCGAGCAGGAGCGGGGTCATCGCCGCGAGTCCCGCATCTGGCGGATGAACTGCTCGGTGTTGCCGCCGTGGTGACCGGGGTCCTTCAGCAGCTCGCGAATGCGCTCGCGGCGGGCGGCGTCGTCGGCGTCGAGCTTCTGCTCGGCGAGCTCTCGCAGGAAGGCGCTGCGGGTCGTTCTCTGTGCTCTCACGTGCATGTCTATCCGCTCCAAGAGGCTGTCGGGGAGGCTGATCATCACCTTGGCCATGCTTGCAGGATATACCGGTATTGCTCAACCGCAAACAGCTTGGAAAACCTAAGGATTTTGCGGAGAAAGTCCGCGGCGCGGACAGGCCGCATGGTGGCCGACCGGTCCGTCGGATGACCACGTCCGTTCATCTGACTGGCATATAAATTTATATCTGGGTAACGTGTGTCGCATGGCCACGCATGCCCGTACCCGCCTGCCGCGCGCCGAGCGCGAGCAGCAGGTGCTCGACATCGCCCACGCGCAGTTCGCCGAGCGCGGCTTCGGCGCGGTCACGATGGACGACGTCGCGGCCGCGGCGGGAGTCACGAAGCCGCTCCTGTACGCGTACTTCGGCAACAAGGAGCGGCTCTACCTCGCCTGCATGGAACGCGCCGGCGACGCGCTGTTCGCGACGGTCGGCGAGGCCGTATCGCAGGCCGACAGCCCGGCCGACGCGCTGCGCCGCGGCCTCCACGCCTTCTTCGCGTTCGTCGACGAGGACCGCGACGCCTGGCGCGTCCTGTTCGACGAGACGCTCCCCGCCGGCGGCGAGATCGCCGAGCGCGTCGCCGAGCACCGCGAGCGGCTGCTCGCGCTCGTCGCGCAGTCGAACATCGCGCGCCTGCCGGAGCAGCGCCGCGCCGAGCACGCGACCGACATCGAGGCGATCTCCGTCGCCCTGTTGGGCGGCGCCGAGGCGCTCGGGCGCTGGTGGCTGCGCACCGGCGCGATGCCCGCGGCCGACGCCGCCGAGCTCTTGATCGCGACCGCCGAGCCGGGCCTCGAGGCCCTCGCCGCCGGCGGTCGCCCTCGAACCGCCGCGCCCACCGGCCCGGCCGCCGCACCTGATCCCGAAGGAGCCTGATGACCCCCGCCAGTCCCCGTTCCGCCGTGATCGTCGGCGGCAACCGCATCCCCTTCGCGCGCTCCGACAGCGCGTACGCGAAGGCCACCAACCAGGACATGCTGACCGTCGCGCTCGACGGGCTCGTCGACCGCTTCGACCTCCAGGGAGAGCGCCTCGGCGAGGTCGTCGCCGGCGCGGTGCTGAAGCACAGCCGTGACTTCAACCTGACGCGAGAGTGCGTGCTCGGCAGCCGCCTCTCGCCGGAGACGCCCGCCTACGACATCCAGCAGGCGTGCGGGACCGGCCTGGAGGCAGCGATCCTCGTGGCGAACAAGATCGC
>DATHEP010000340.1:0-5826 GCA_035318525.1 Conexibacter sp. | reverse complement strand
GGCGAGGTCCTGGAAGTCCGGGTCGAGCGGATAGTGCGCGCGCAGCAGCGTCGAGCCGGACTCCTTCATCAGCGCGACGATCCGCTCGCGGTCGTCGCGCGTCATCACCGGGCCGCGTGTGAGCGTGTCCTCGTGCAGCGCGACGCCGCGGAAGCGCACGACGACGCTCTTGTTGAGGATCAGCTGGCCGCCGCCGGAGACCTCGAGCGTGCGGATGCCGGTGCGCAGGCGATAGCCGGCGGCCTGCGTCGGTCTCGCTCTCCCCTGCGCCGCGGTGGCGGCGAGGCGCACGTCGTAGAGGCTCGGCTTGGCGGGCGACCAAAGCTTCGGCCGTCTGACGAGGAGCTGGCCCTCGAAGACGCGGCGGCTGCGGGGCGTGAGCGTCTGCGCGCCGAGGTCGATCCGGGATCTGCCGAAGCGGGCGGTCAGCGCCACCGTCTGCGTGGCGGAGGAGACGTTGCGGACGGTCGCCCGAGCCGTGATCGTGGCCGGCCCGCGGGCGCTCGCGAGCGCCGTCTGCACCTGCACCTCGCCGACGTCGACGCGGTCGACCGCGCGCAGCGAGACCTCGCGCAGCAGGCCGCCGTAGTTCCACCAGCCGCCGGGCGGATGCGGCACCTCGTTGGACGCGCCGACCGGGTCGGCCGCCGGGCGGCGGTTGTCGACCCGCACGACAAGGCGGTTCACGCCGCCGCGCGCGACGTTCGGCAGGTCGAGCTCGAACGGCACGTAGCCGCTCACGTGCTGGCCGACCTGGCGGCCGTTGAGCCACACGGTCGCGCGGTAGTTGACCGACTCGAAGCGGGCGATCCAGGCGAGCGCTCTGTCGCGCGATGGCAGGCGGAAGTCCTTGCGGTACCAGGCGATGCCGCCGAGGAAGCTCGCCTGGCTGTCGTCGCCGGCGTTCCAGGCGCTCGGGACGGTCGTGGCCGTCCAGCCGCTCGTCGTGGACTGGGCGAAGAGGCGCTCTCCGAGGCCCGCGTCGGTCGGGTCGAGGCGCATCAGCCAGGGGCCGTCGAGCAGGTAGCGGCCGTCCTGGCCCTCGATCGAGTGCGGTCTCGCGCTCGGCGTCTCGACCGTGAACGGGGGCGCCGTGCCGCCGGGCGGCGGCGTCGCCGCGAGGGCGGCGGACGGTCCGGCGAGCGCGAGGGCGATCAGAGGGAGGAGCAACGGAAAGCGGCGACGCATCCGTGCGGGAGGGTACGGCAGTGGCTGGACGGGCGATCCGTCAGGAGGCTGACGGGATGCGCGCGCCGGCGCTCGGCGTCCGCGTCAGTCGCGTGCGGGGCAGCTCGACTCGCGCTCGATCGGGCGGGTGAGCACCTGCAGCTCGATCGAGAGGCCGCCGACGACGTTCCCGCCGCGGCGCACGTCCACGCACTGCACGACGGTCGTGCGCGCCGGCGTCCTCCAGACGACGCGCGCGACGTCCTCGCTGCCGCCGAGCGAGAAGCTCGTGGAGGCGTCGAGCCGCACCAGCTCGACGCGGCCGGGCGAGCGGAGCCTGGTCGCGTTCGCGCGCGCCTGCGCCGCGCAGGAAGGACGTCGAGCGCAGCCGTCGATGCGGGCGATCATCCCCTCCGCGTCGCCGCGCGCCTGCGCCTCGATCAGCGCCAGGATCGCCGAGCGCTCGGCGCCGTTCGCGTTCAGCACGCGCGCGAGGCCGAGGCTGAGCGCAAGGAAGGCCACCAGCGCGAGCGCGACGAGGAGGATCCGGGTCGGGCGCCGCATCGCGGCGGCATCATCGCCGATCGGGCGGCGCCCGCGAGGCGGCGGGCCGCGGCGGCGGGCGCCTCACAGCGATGGCGTCGGCGGGTCTTCCGTGCTCAGTTCGAGGAAGCGCTCGACCGACGCCTCCTGGTGGTCGAGCTGTGCGGCCAGCGCGCGCGCGTGCTCGGCCGCGAGGCCCGCGAACTCGGCCAGGCAGCGCTCCGGATCGTCCGGCAGCGGATAGATGCGCGCGAGGTCCTGCTGCGCGCAAGCGATCCCGAGCGGCGGCTTGCCCTCGGCGAGCGTGCGCGCGCCGCAGACGGGCGCGACGACCAGCTGCTGCTCGGGCGCGACGAGCGCGACCGGCAGCAGGCGGTGCGCCGGCAGCTGCGTGCGCAGCTCGACCGAGCGCACGATCGTCACATCGCCGGCGCCGAGCTCTCGGAGCGGCTCGCGCCACACGTCGAGCACCGTGTCGGCGCCGACGAGCGCCTCGCGCAGCGCCGACACCTGCTCGAGGTAGAGCTGCGCGGCCTCTTCGCGGTCCTCCGCGTCGCCGAGGTCGAGGTCGCAGGGGACGCGCAGCAGCTCGCGCGCCGCGATCGTCTCGCCCGCGCCGTGATGGCCGCGCGCGACGTACGTCTGGATCGTGCCGAGGTCACGACGACCGTGGAAGATCACCGTCACCGCGTCGCTGACGGGCAGGCCGTCGACCGCGAGCGAGACGGCCGCCGCGTCGGAGGCGTCGAGCAGGGCCCTGCGCAGCAGCTCCTCGGCTGCGCCGTCGTCGGGGGAGTGGGCTGCGTCCGTCATTGCCACCGCCGTGTGCTCGATCGTGGTCCGGTGCGGACAGTGTGCCCGACCTGACGGTCGCGATGTGAGGCGAACCGTCGCTCTGCGGGTAGGCTCCTCGGCGATGAAGCTGCTCTACAAGCCTTTCGGGATTCTCGCCGGGATCCTCGGCGGCCTGCTCGCGCGCCGGTTGTTCACGGTCGTATGGGGCTGGATCGACGACGAGGAGCCGCCGGAGGCGACGACCGAGCGGGCAAGCTGGGCGAGAGTCGTCGGCGCCGCCGCCGTGCAGGGCGCGACCTTCTCGGCAACACGCGCGCTCGTGAACCGCGCCGGTGCGAGATCGTTCGAGCACCTGTTCGGCGTCTGGCCGGGCGAGCGCAAGCCGGACCGCGCGTAAGCCGCTGCTTCGGCCCGGCCCAAGCGCCGTTGGCGGGCGGGTCCTGTCGGCTCCGGGTGCGCGCACACCGGCCTTCGGCCGGCGCACGTGCATCCTCACCGCCACCCGCCCGATCGGCGTCGGCTAGCTCCGGCGCAGGACGAAGCCTCGGTTGGCGAGATCGGCGAGCTGGTCCTCAAAGCGTGGGAAGTCGCGCTGGAGGAGCGCGTCGAGTGGGCGGCCCTTGGTCCCGTTGGCGCGGACCCAGCGGCGCAGGACGGCGGCGCCCGCGCGCTCCTCAGCCTCGGCGAGCAGGTCGAGCAGGATCCCCAGCTCCGGCCGGTGGTCCAGCTGGCCTGACAGCAAGGTCAGCGGATCAACCCCGAGCGTCGCGCACAGCTCGTCCTCGGACAGGCCGAGCAGGCTCATCAGGCGAGCCGCGCGGTCGCCCGAGGACGACGGATGATGGGTCTTCCCAGCGATGATCCCGCCGTTCAGTCGTCGCTGGGGAGACCCATCATCCGTCGCACAGCCACGCCCGGGCCGCCGCGCTCAGAACAGCTGGTTCTCCCCGCGGAAGACCTCGCTCACCGACCCGTCGGTGAAGATCTGGCGGATCGAGCTGGTCAGCAGCTCCGCGCACGGCAGCACGGTGATGTTGTCGGGCGCGCCGTCGCGCAGCGGGATCGTGTCGGTGACGACGATCTCGTCGAACGCGGCGGCGGCGAGGTTCTCCCACACGTTGCCGGAGAAGACGGCGTGGGTGGCGGCGGCGAGCACGCGCGTGGCGCCCGCGTCGCGGACCGTCTGCGCGGCCGCCTTGAGCGTGCCGGCGGTGTCGATGATGTCGTCGACGAGGACGGCCGTCTTGCCCTTCACGTCGCCGATCACGTAGCCGATCTCGGCGACCTGCTGGGCCGGGCGCTCCTTGTTGAGGATCGCCAGCTCGGCGCCGATCGTGGCGGCGAACTTCTTGTTCAGCTTCACGCGGCCGGCGTCCGGCGAGACGACGACGAGGTCCTCGAGGCCCTGGTCGGCGAAGTACTTCGTCAGCATGAACATCGCCGTCATGTGGTCGCACGGCTTCTGGAAGAAGCCCTGGATCTGGCCGGAGTGGAGGTCCATCGTGAGGATGCGGTCGATCCCCGCCGTCTCGAGCATGCGCGCGACGAGGCGGGCGCTGATCGGCTCGCGCGGCGCGGACTTCTTGTCCTGCCGCGAGTACCCGTACCAGGGGCAGACGGCGATCACGCGGTGCGCGGAGCCGCCGACGGCCGCGTCGACCATCTCCAGCAGCTCGATCAGCGCGTCGTTGGCGCTGAGGCCGACGCGTTCGTTGCCGCAGATCGGCTGCACGATGAAGACGTCAGCGCCGCGGATCGACTCCTCGTAGCGGCAGTAGACCTCGCCGTTGGAGAACGTCTTCAGCGTGACACCGCCGAGCTCGATGCCGAGCTTGCCGGCGATGTCGGACGCGAGCTGCTCGTGCGCGCGGCCGGCGAACAGCATCAGCTGCTTGTCGTAGCCGATGTCGAGCTTGGTGGCCGGTCGCTCCTGCGGCACGGAGGCGCTCATCTCGCCGCGAGTGTACGCCCCGGCGGCGACGTCACGGCGCTCATCTGGCGGTTCGGTCCTTGACGTTCTCGTCGTAGCCCTCGATGTTCGCCTGGCGCGCACGCGCGATGCCGAGCGCGCCGGGCGGAACCTCGTTCGTGATGACCGACCCGGCGCCGATCCAGGCGTCGTCGCCGACCGTCACGGGCGCGACCAGCGACGTGTGGATGCCGCCGTGGACGCGCTCGCCGACTGTCGTGCGGTGCTTGCTGCGGCCGTCGTAGTTGGCAGTGATCGTGCTGGCGCCGAGGTTGCTGCCCTCGCCGACGTCGGCGTCGCCGATGTAGGAGAGGTGCGGGATCTTCGCGCAAGCACCGACGTCCGAGTTCTTGACCTCGACGAACGTGCCGACCTTGCTGCCCTCGCGCAGGACGGTGCCGGGGCGCAGGTAGGCGAAGGGACCGACGGTGGCGCCGTCGTGGATCTCGCAACTGGTGGCGTAGGAGTGCGGGATGCGGACGTCCGCGCCGAGCGTCATGTCGATCAGCGTCGTGAGCGGGCCGACCTGGCTGCCGGTGCCGATCGTCGTGGCGCCGTGGAGCGACGTGAACGGCGCGATCGTCGTGTCGGGGGCGATCTCCACGTGGACGTCGATCGTCGTCGAGCCGGGGTCGACGATCGTGACGCCGGCGGCGAGGTGCCGGTCGTGGATGCGCTGCTGCGCGATTGCGCGGACCTGCGCGAGGCCCCCCCGGTCGTTGACGCCGAGCGCGAGCGCCGGGTCGTCGACCGGGTGCGCGGCGACGACCTTGTCCTGCGCGCGCAGGATCGGCAGCACGTCGGGCAGGTAGAGCTCGCCCTGGGCGTTGTCGGCTCTCACCCGCGAGAGCGCGTCGAGCAGGTCGCCGCCGGCGAACGCGTAGATGCCGCCGTTGACCTCGCGGATCTCCAGCTCGCCGGGCGTCGCGTCGCCCGGCTTCTTCGTCTCCACGACGCGCTCGACCGCGCCGTCGGGGCCGCGCACGACGCGGCCGTAGCCGGACGGGTCGTCGAGCACCATCGTCAGCATCGTGGCGCTGGCGTGGTGCTGCTCGTGGGTGGCGGTCAGCGCGCGGATCGCCTCGCCGGTGAGCAGCGGCACGTCCCCGCTGAGGACTATCACGGGCGCGTCGCGGTCGATGTGCTCGGCGGCGGCGAGGACCGCGTCGGCGGTGCCGCGCGGCTCCTCTTGCACGGCGTGGACGACGTTCGCGTCGTCGGGGAGGTGCGGCTCGAGCGCCCTGTCGGGGCCGCCGACGACGACGACCTTCGCGGCTCCGGCGGCCTGCGCCGCAGCGATCGGCCAGCCGAGCAGCGGGCGACCGCACAGCGGGTGGAGGACCTTCGGCGTG
>DATHEP010000339.1:0-3692 GCA_035318525.1 Conexibacter sp. | reverse complement strand
GTAGGTGATCGCGGAGTAGGTCGCGCCGTGCATGAGGTCGAGCTGGTGATGGCGCATCAAGAACGGCGCCATGAACGAGCCGATCGCGTACATGTTGAAGTTGTGCAGAGCGCCGCTCGCGATCACCCACCACATGGTCGGAATCGACAGCACCAACTTGAACGCCGAGCCTTCGCGCCTGGTCATCCCGATCGCGTGCACCTCCGAGGCGCCGCGCACCGGCTCGGGCGTGAAATAAGCCCAAACGGCACACAGAACGCCCGGGATCAGCGGAGCGAAGAACGCAGCCTTCCAGCCGTACGCTTTGGCGATCGGACCACCCACGAAGAAGCTCAAGGCGATCCCGACCGGCAAGCCCATCATGAACATCGAGACCGCATTCGCGCGCTTCTGAGCGGGGAACAGGTCTCCGATCAGCGAGGACGCGGCCGGTGCACAGACCGCCTCGCCGACGCCCACGCCGAGGCGCGCGACGCAGAGCTGGACGAAGCTCGTGCACATACCCGACGCCGCGGTCAGCGCGCTCCACACCACGACGCCGCCAGCGATCAGCTTGGTTCGGCCCATGCGATCGCTGAGCCGACCGAGCGGCAGCCCCACGATCGCGTACATCACCGTGAACACGGTGCCGAGCATGCCGAGCGCGGTGTCGCTGAGCTGCCACTCCTTGCGGATCTGCTCGCCGACGACCCCGAGGATCTGGCGATCGAAGAAGTTGAGCATGTTGACGAAGAACAACAACCAGAGCGCGGCGGACGCACCCTTGGCGGCAGAACCACCCTTTGCCTGACTCATGAACCCCTCGTTTGCAGAATGCTCAAAAACGCGCCCGAGTGTTCGCTGCAAAAGCGCCTCGCGGCAAGAGCTACCGGCGGGGAATCGCTAGCGGCGGCCTGGGGTCGCTCGGGGGCCTTCGACGGGTCGCTGGCACCAGCGGTCAGCGAGCGGGGCGCTGCTCGCACCGGGATGTAACCCGATGGTAACTAGCGAGCGGGTTTGATAAGCGTTCGGGTATGGACTTTCGCTGCCTAGCTTGGGGATTGCCCGTGATGTTCTCGCTCGCCTTCGCTGCCGCTTGCGGCGAAGACGAAAAGCCACCTCGCAACCGCGAGCAGTTCTGTCTCGCATGGGCGGAGGCAGCGTGCTCCGCGAACGTCGTGAAGTTCTGCCAGGCCTCGGACACCGCGGACTGCGTGGATAGCCAGGACGATTTTTGCCACGAGCTCGTGCCCGACGACTTCGCCGACTCGAAGGGCGACGAATGCATCGAGGCCGTCAAGGATGCATACAAGGACGGCGAGCTCGACGAAGACGAGCTCGCCGTCGTGTTGCGCCTGGCCGAGCCGTGTAACGAGCTGATCGTCGGCCCGGGCGAGCGAGGCGACGACTGTGACGAGAACAACGACTGCGACACATCGAGCGGGCTCGAGTGCATCCACAAATCGGACGCCGCCGAGGGCATCTGTGAGATTCCGGAGGAGGTGGGCGGCGGTCGCAGCTGCGCAGCCGCGCAGAAGACCTGCGAGCCGGGGTTCTACTGCAACGGCCAGAACTGCATCGAGGCCGCTGCGGAGGCCACCGACTCGTGCACGATTCAAGAAGAGTGCGGCAACATCGGCTATTGCAGCAGCGCCGGCGAGTGCACAGAAAGCCTCGACGTCCCTGACGCTTGCACCGCCGACTACGAATGCGGGGCCGGTCTCTGCTACGAAGGCGTGTGCACCGACTACATCCGACTCGCCCGCAGCGAGCCGCTCTGCGACAGCCTGCGCTGAGGTAGGCAGCAGCGGGCGGCAGCGGGGCCATGCCGCCGCGGTGAGCTTGCGGCGTCCGCCCTTGGTTCCGTAAGGTGGTAGCAATGTGCTTGTCGCTGGCGGTGTCGCGACGCGCGCTCGGGTTGCGCGCGCCGCGAAACACCGCGCCGAATGCGCAGCGCGAACCGTCGTGCTTGCGCGCTTTGTCTTGCCTGCCGAGCTTGCTCGCGCTGGCCTGCGGTGCGCTCGGCTGCAGCGTGATCGACGGCAGCGAGCTCGAGGCGCGGGGGCGGCCCGACTCGTCGATCGCGGCCGACGGGGGCAACGGCAACGGCGATCCACCCGACGCCACCGGCCCGCAGCGACCCGACGCGCAAGCCGGCGCGGGCGCAGGCGGCAGCCGGCCCGATCCCGGAACCGCCGGCAGCAACGCACCTCCCGACTCCGGTCCCGACCCGACGCCCACGCCCAACTGCACGCCCAACCCCGACGACCCCAGCTGCCCGGAGCGCTGCGACGAGCAGTGCAACGGGGTCGACGACGACTGCGACGGCGTCGCTGACGAAGTCGACGCCGACTTCGCCTGCAACGTCGGCCATACCACCAGCTTGTGCAGCCGCGGCTCGTGCCTGGTGATCGAGTGCCTCGACGACTACCGCGACTGCGACGGCAACGCGCAGAACGGCTGCGAGATCGCACCCGACGACGTCGCGCACTGCGGGCGCTGCGGGTTCAGCTGCGAGCTGCCCGGCGCGCTCGAGAGCTGTGTGGCTGGCGAGTGCGTCGCGAGCGACTGCGAGCCGGGGCTCGGCGACTGCGATGGTGACGCGCTCAGCTGCGAGACCACGCTGGCCACGCTCGATCACTGCGGCGGCTGCGACGTCCCATGCACGGGGCTCGCCCAGGCCAGCCCGCAGTGCGATAGCGGCAGCTGCGGCGTCAAAGCTTGCCTCGGCAACTTCGGCGACTGCGATCACGTCGCCGAGAACGGCTGCGAAACCCCGCTCGACAGCTTCGAGCACTGCGGCGGCTGCGAGACCGCGTGCGCCAAGGCGAGCTGCGGCGGCGGCGTGTGCACCGCCGTGCTGTGTCCGGCGCCGAGCGCCGACTGCGATCGCGACGAGGTCGACTGCGAGGTCGATCTCTCGACCGACGTCGCGAACTGCGGCGGCTGCGGTCGCCCGTGCGCGTTCTCGAGCGCACAACCGCGCGCGACCCTGGCCTGCGCCGCGAGGACCTGCCAGGCGCAGTGCGACGCGGGCTACGGCAACTGCGACGAGGACTACGCCGACGGCTGCGAGACGGCGCTGGCCAGCACGCCCGCGCACTGCGGCGCGTGCGGCCGCAACTGCAGCACCGTGCTGGCACACGTCGCGCAGACCAGCTGCAGCAGCAACAACTGCGGCATCGTCACCTGCCAGAGCGGCTGGGGCGACTGCGACAAGGTCGCCAGCAACGGCTGCGAGCGCAACACGGCGGTCGAGGGGCCGTGCTTGCCCGACGCCAGCTGCACGGCGGCCACGAACGGCACGCACGAGTACTTCTTCTGCAGCGCGGCGCTGGGCTGGGACGCTGCGCGCGCACGCTGCAAGCTGCAGGCGCGCGGCGATCTGGTGAACATCGCCAGCATGGCCGAGAACGACTTCATCCGGACGCAGCCGAGCACCAACGCTTGGATCGGCGCGCGCGACGTCGCGATCGAGGGCTTGTGGCGCTGGGACAACAACGGGCTGCCGTTCTGGCGTGGCGGCGCGGCGGGCAGCGCGCAACAGAGTCGCTTCGCGCGTTGGAGCAGCGGGCAGCCCGACGATGCCGGGAGCAACGAGGACTGCGCCGAGTTCTGGGCCGACGGCAGCTGGAACGACGGCGTGTGCGGCGGCGCGCATCCATACATCTGCGAGCGCCAGCCCGACGAGTGCCCGAGCGACGCGAACAAGA
>DATHEP010000338.1:0-3449 GCA_035318525.1 Conexibacter sp. | reverse complement strand
GATGGCGTCGAGCACGCCCTTGCGATCCTTGCCGTCCTTCTCCGCGCCTTCGATTGCGTCGAGGGCCTCGATCGTCTCTGCGGCCGCGACGTGCTCGGTCGCGTCGGCGACGGTGCCGCTCACTTCCTCCGCGGCGGCCTCGGGCGTGATCGCCGGGGCGCCGTCCGTGCTCTCGGTCGTCATCACCTTCGGGGCGCCCGGGAAGTCGGGCGGGTAGATCTCGCCCGGGATCCGCGTCGCGAAGCCCGACTGGAGGGCGTTCGAGGCGGCGTGGTACGGGAGCCGGATCTCCTGCCCGGCGTCGCGCCCGATGAGGCTCTTGACCCTGAACATGGCTTCTCCCTGCGGTGCGGCCGCGGCTGCGTCCGCCTCCATGCGCTCGACTTCCTTGCGCTCTGCCTTGCTGAGCCGCGCGAGCTCCGCTTCGCGCTGCGCTTCACGGCTTGCGGCCACGATGCTCATCTCAGAACCCCCGCGTTTAAACGTGCGAACGGAAACGGGCCGAGGGCGATCAGTGCCCCCGGCCCAGGTGTGCGCTAGTTGGTGATCGCCGAGACGTTCGCCTTGCCCTTCGGCTCGCTCAGGATCCCGAGGACCGCGATGAGCTTCGCCGTCGTGCCGGTGTCGGCGATGTTGACGGTGACGCAGTCGAAGCCGTTGTTGACGTCGAGCTGCTCGGCGTCGACCTCGACGACGAAGAGGTTCTGGCTCTCCCCGCTGTCGGTGTTCGTGTAGGTCGCCGACTCGGTCTGCGTGACCTTCGTGAAGGTGCCGATCGTCTCGATGTCGACGGCGTTCTTCACGTCCACGCGAGCGATGCCGACGAGATCCTTCGCGCTCGTGCCGGAGACGTCCTTCGCCTGCCGCAACGTGATCGCGAGGTCTTCGCCCGCGATACCGACGGCGCCGAGGACGACGAATGCGCAGCGGCGCCAGTTCTTGAGGCTGATCCAGTCGCCGTTGTTCGCGGCCGTCGCTCCGTTGACGGGGTCGATCACGCTCACGATCTGGTGCGTATCGAGGAACCGCATCACTTTTCCCTTCTGCCGCCTCGAGGGGCGGCCTCAATCGGTTGAAGCCATCCCGCGCGGAGCGCTACCGCCCCGCGCGGGCTCGAGGTGCTACCGGGCCGCCAGGAGCACGAACGGCGAGACGGTCGCCGTGCCGTTCTTCGGCGTGAGCGGCGCATCCCACTTCGGCGCCCCACCGACCCGGAGCACGAAGCGGAAGGCCGTCTCGTCGTAGATGAAGCGGACGTGCATGCTCACGTCGGTCTTCACGCCGCCCTTCGTGATGAGCAGGTATTCCGCGAAGTCGACGAGCATGATGTCGCCCAGGTCGCCGGGCGCCGACGCGAGCTCGTGCGGGATCATCGGGATCCCGAAGAGCGTGCCGTAGGGCGAACCGCTCGCCCCGTTCGCCGGCATGAAGACCGGGACGGACGTTCCGCCCGCGGGGGTGAACGACATCTTCGCGAGGAACGGGAAGAGCGCCTGGTTGTAGAGCCAGACGGCGGTCGGCAGCGAGCGCGGGTCGAACCGCGCGAGCATGTTGAGCACGTTCTCGTAGACGACCGAGTCCGCGGCCTGCCCGCCCTCGGCCGCGACCACGACCGCGATGCCGCTGTTCACGAAGCCGAGCGGCTGCCCGGCGCCGGTGCCGAAGAGGATCGAGTCCTCGACGGCGAAGTTGAGCTCCTCGGGGAACGCCTCGCGGAGCAGCCCTTCCAGGCCGACCGCGTCCTGCAGCAGCTCGTCGGTGACGTAGACGAGCCCGGTGATCTTGTTGAGGCCGATCTCCCAGGGCGCGAGCGCGGGCATGCTCGGCTGCTTGAGCCCGCCCTCGGGCGTCCAGAACACGGTGATGCCGCCCCACCGCGAGCCGTTCGCACGGCTGACCTCGTCGACCTTGAAGCCCTTCCAGCCGTTCGCGTTCGGGCCGACCGGCAGCGTCCGGACGCGGCGGTAGATCTGGCCGATGTCGTGCGCGCGCTTCATCAGCTCCGTCGACTTCTGCTTCTCGACGAGGAAGCCGCCCTCGGGGCCGGATCCTTCGTTCATGCCCGTCGCGGCCGCCTTGAGGTTCGCGGGCGTCGCCGGCACGACCTTGCCGCCGCCGTTCACGTAGACCAGGCGGGGGTCGACGTAGCGACGGTCGGGGTCGGCCGCGGCGCGCGCGGCGATGAACATCTCCGCGAGCGACTCGAAGCCCTGCGGCCGGGCGGCGGCGCGCTCGACCTCGGCGTCGGGGTCGCTGTCGGACTCGCGGGTCGCGGGGGCCGGCAGCCCGCGCTCGAGCTCGACCTGCGCCTCCATCCGCTGGAGGTCGCCGCTGATCGCGGTGAGCTCCCCCTTGATCTTGTCGTCGGCGGCGCGCTGCTCGTCCGTGAGCACGCCGTTCTCGCCCGCGGGCGAGTCCAGGATCGCCTTCGACTGCGCGATCAGGTCGATTCGCCGCTGCTTCAGAGCCTTGAGACTCTTCATTCGCTTCGCTCCATTCGGGAGGCCCGTGCGCGTAGGCCGCGGGCCGCGTGAAAAGGAAAAGGGGTTGAGAGCCGGCCCCCTCATGGCGAGGCTCGTCGGAGCTCGCGGCGGGAACCGCCTGGCGCTTGTCCGTGGTCGAGCTCTTCGGAGCGCGAACGGATCGGACGGGCGCGGTCGCGTGTAAACGAACTATCTGCCGCGATCCTGCGCCCGAAACCGTTTTACGCGCAACGTAAAGCGCTAGGCGAGGTCGAGTCGCCGGCGCCGCACCTCGAGGTCGCCGGCGTCACCAGCGGCCGCGGGCGGGGGCGCGGGCGGGTCGACGGGCGGCACAGGCGGCACCGGATCCGGCTCGGGCGGGTCGTCGCTCGCGCGCAGCTCCGGGACGTCGTCGGCCGCCCTGGCGCCGGCGCCGACGCGCGCTTTCCGACCGAGGAGCCGCTGCACGACTTCCTCGAAGGTGGCGATGCGGTCGACGAGGCCCTCGGCCTTCGCCGCCTTCGCCGGGAGCACGCTGCCCTGCCCGTAGCCGTTGCGCACGGCCGCCGGCGTCACGCCGCGGCCCGCGGCAACGTCGCTGACGAACAGGTCATAGGCGGCATCCGCCCGGGCCTGGATCGCCCTCCGCGCCTCGTCGGTGAGCGGCACGGAAGGGTCGCCCTCGGTCTTGTACTTGCCGGCCTTGATGATCGTGGGCTTGATGCCTGCCTTCGCGAGCGCCTCCGAGACGTCGAGGTGCACCGTGTACACGCCGATCGAGCCGGCTTCGCCGCCAGGCGTGATCACGACCTCGTCGGCCGCGCACGCGATCCAGTACGCGGCCGAGGCCGCGATGCTGTTGATCGACGCGACGATCCGCTTTCCCTTGCCGCGGCCGGCGAGGATCGTGGCGTGCAGCTCGTGAGCGCCGAACACCGTGCCGCCGTGCGAATGGACGTCGAGCACGATCGAGCCGACGGCGGGATC
>DATHEP010000337.1:0-3442 GCA_035318525.1 Conexibacter sp. | reverse complement strand
CGCCAGTACCTGCCGCCGGAGGAGCCGCCGGAGCCGCTGCGCTCCTTCGCCCGCGAGCTCGCCGCTCGCCCCGCAGGTGAGTGGGTGTTCGACATGTACCGCAGACATCGCGGCACGTCCGCGGAGGTCAGAGCGCGGCGGGGGAGCTCGTCTCGAAGCGCGCCGCCGGCAGCCGTCTCCGCATGACGGCGATCGCCTCGGAGCTCTCGTCGACCAGCACGTAGCGGCGGCCGAGTCCCGCGGCGACGGCGCCGAGCGTGCCGCTGCCGGCGGAGAAGTCGAGGCACCAGTCGCCCGGTCTGCTTGACGCCAGCACCATGCGGCGCACGATCCCCTCCGGCTTCTGCGTCGGGTAGCCGGTCTTCTCGCGGCCGTTGGTGGGGACGATCGTGTGCCACCAGACGTCGGTCGGCAGCTTGCCGCGCGCCGCCTTCTCGGCGGTCACGAGCCCGGGCGCCATGTACGGCTCGCGGTCTACCGCCTCGCCGTCGAAGTAGTACGCGCCGATGTCCTTCACGTACACGAGGATCGTGTCGTGCTTCGCGGGCCAGCGGCGCCGCGTGCGCGCGCCGTAGTCGTAGGCCCAGATCAGCTCGTTGAGGAACTGCTCGCGTCCGAACAGCTCGTCGAGCAGCAGCTTGCAGTAGTGCGCCTCGCGGTAGTCGATGTGGAAGTAGAGCGTCCCGCTCGGGTGCAGCAGCCGGTGCGCCTCGCGCAGGCGCGGCTCGAGGAACGCGAGGTAGTCCTCGAACGTGTCGCGATAGCGCGACTCGCTCAGCAGGCGCGTGCGGTAGCGCCGGCCCTTGAAGCCGGTGCGGTCTCCGTCCTCGTCAGGCGTGATCGCGAGCGTCCGGCGCGCCTGCGTCGCGCCGGTGTTGAACGGCGGGTCGATCGAGACGAGCTGGAACGCCTCCGCGGGGAGCCCCGGGAGGACGTCCATGTTGTCCGCGTGGTGGACGGTGTCGTGGGCAAGGCCGGTCGGCATTCGTCTCCTATGCCACCACCTGCGCGGACCGCGCGGTGACGACGTCGACGATCGTGTCCAGGACGGGATCGTGCCAGCCCTCGTCGCGCGCCTCGTCGCGCAGCGCGCGGCTCTCCGCCAGCGTTCGCTCGACCAGCTCGGCTCGTACGCGCTCGAACGCACGCGGCTGCAAGCCGAAGTCGTTGGCGAGGTCGCTCCAGTGGGCGACGCCGATCGCGGACGGGTCGAGCTCGTCGCCGATCGCCATCGCGAGCTCGTCGGCGCCGTCGTCGTAGGCTGCGGTCGCGACGACGTCGTAGAGCGGGGCGAAGCGAACGCCGTCCGGCAGATGCAGCAGCGCGACGTTCTTCGCGTGGGCGTCGGCGTTACCGACGAGGAAGTGGAAGACGACGCTGCGCGCGGCGGCGAGTCGGTCGAGGCCGGGCTGGATCGCGTGCCCGTCGAGCAGGTCGGCCAGCGCACGGTAGGAGGGAAGCTGCCAGTCCGCCCGCTGGTACTTGAAGTCGGGCGTCAGGCCGAGCGCCTGGCACAGATCCTCCTGGTGCAGGCGCGTCGGCGGCCAGGTCGAGTGGTCGCGGTCGAAGCGCTCGACCGCGAGGCATCGCCGCCCGGCCGCTTCGATCAGCTCGACGGGTGCGACGGGGAGGCCGCAGCGCAGCGCGAGGCGCATGCAGAAGCACTCGTTGACCGCGAGGTCGGGGAGGTCGTCGTCCCGCGGGTCCGGCTTGAGGATGTGCGTGCTCGGCATGCCGTCGAGCGGCTGGCCGAAGCGGCCGTCGGCGTCGCGCACGAGCACTGCCTTGCGCTGCACGCCGGCAAGGCTGAGGCGAACGCGGCCGTCGTCGGTGCGCATCCCCAGCGGCCGCCGCGGCAGTTGCTCGACGAGCTCGTCCAGCTCGTCCTCGTCGAGCCAGCGGACCGCGGGCGTCATCGCCGGCTGCTCGGACGCCTCGATCTGGAGCGCGCCGGCGCAGTCGCGGCCGAGCTGCTCCAGCAGCCCGTACGTGTCTCCCGGCGCGAGCCGTAGCTGGCGCGCGACCTGCTCGCGCACCGCACCCTCCGGCAGCAGCGCTTCGAAGAACGCCCGGCTCTCGGTCGGCGCATAGGGCTCGTCGCGCAGCGGCAGCGAGAGCGAGATCGGGCGCGCCGACGGCGTCGTGTAGCGGAACGCGTACTCGCGCGTGCGCTCGTCGATGCGCTCGAGGCGCCCGATCTCCCCGTCCCAGCGGACGACGAGGCTCACTGCTTGCCGCTCCCGCGCACGTCGAGCCGGAGTCCGAGGGCCGCGAGCACGCGCAGCACGATGTCGAGTCGCACGGTCGGCTCCCCGTGCTCCACACGGTGGACCGAGCGGACGGCGACGTTCGCGACGAGCGCCAAGGTCCGCTGGTCCATGCCCTGCCGGCGCCGCTCTTCGCGGACTCGTGCGCCCAGCTCCTGGGCGGTGATGTCGATTCGTGAAGTCATCTGCGTGATCACGCATACGCAAGGAGACTCAGTGGAAGATAGCATGCGAATGCGCGATCACGCAGATAGATGGCCTTCGCGCCCCGTTGGTGGTCAGTCTGCGCGATCGCGCAGCTTCTATCCGGACGCCGGCCCATCCTGGCTGGCTGGCCAGTACGATCGGACGACGACCCGCGCGCGAATGGAGGAGGCCCTGATGACGTCGACCGGCAGCGACCTGAGAGATGTGCTCGTCGGCGACCCGGAGCATTGGCAGGACGGCCCCCCGATCGAGCTGTTCGCGCGGATGCGGGCCGAGTGCCCGATCCACTGGACCTCGAGAATCCCCGACTTCCCGAGCGAGGCCGGCTACTGGTCGATCACGACGGCTGAGGACGTCCACGCGGTCAGCCGCGACTGGCAGACCTATTCCTCCGAGATCGGCGGGATCACCGCGATCACCGACTCGGTCCTGCCGCTTGAGCTCTCGCAGGCGATGTTCATCGGGATGGACCCGCCGAAGCACGACCGCCTGAAGGCGCTGTTCCAGAGAGGCTTCACGCCGAAGCGGATCGCCGAGCACGAGGACGAGATCCGCGCGATCGCGGCGCGCGTGCTCGACGGGCTCGCCGGACGCGAGGAGTGCGACCTCGTGATCGATGTGGCGCAGCCGGTCGTCTCGCGCGTGATCGGGTCGTTCATGGGGATCCCGCCCGAGGACGACGCGATCTGGGCGCGGCTCATGAACACGACGCTCAGCGCAGGCGACCCGGACGTCAACCCCGACGGACCCGAGACCGTTATGACGCGCGACGTGCCGGAGATCTTCGAGCGCTGCCGCGCGCTGATCGCCGAGCGGCGGGTTCGTCCGACGGAAGACCTCACGAGCGTGCTCGTCGACGCCGAGGTCGACGGCGAGCGGCTGGAGGAGCACGAGATCGTCATGGGCTTCTTCCTGCTGATGGCCGCCGGCAATGACAGCACGAAGGCAACCTACGCGAGCGGGATGCG
>DATHEP010000336.1:0-2765 GCA_035318525.1 Conexibacter sp. | reverse complement strand
GTGCGGCGACCCGCTCGTGCTCGCGGGGCAGGACAACCGGCGCGCGCACGTCCGCCGGCCCGCGTACGCAGACGGGTAGCGCGACGCTGCGATACTCGGTCGTGTGACCGACGCCCAGGACCTCCAGCCGGACGACGAGCGGCCGCGCTCGCCCGACGAGGAGTTGCTGGAGAGTCCGGCGCTCGTCGCGACGGACCCGATGCGGATCCGTCGCATGAGACGCGAGCTCGAGATGGGCTTCGCCGCGCTGGCGGACGTGGACCGCGGCGTGACGATCTTCGGCTCGGCGCGCACCCACCCGGACGACCCCGAGTACCTGCACGCGCTCGACGTCGCGAGACGGCTCGGCCGCGCCGGCTACGCGATCATCACCGGCGGCGGCAGCGGGATCATGGCGGCGGCCAACCAGGGCGCGCGCGACGTCGGCGCGCTGTCGGTCGGGCTGGCGATCGACCTGCCGTTCGAGGAGCCGGAGAACCCCTACATCGACCGGCCGCTGCGCTTCCACTACTTCTTCACGCGCAAGGTGATGTTCGTCCGCTACGCGTCGGCGTTCGTGGTGTTCCCGGGTGGCTTCGGCACGCTCGACGAGCTGTTCGAGGCGCTCACCCTGATCCAGACGCGCAAGATTCGTGGCTTCCCGCTCGTGCTCGTGGGAACGGACTACTGGAGCCCGCTCGTCGCGTGGCTGCGCGGGCAAGTGCTGCGCGAGGGCAAGATCTCCGCCCCGGACCTGAACCTGCTCGCGGTGGTCGACGATGCCGACGAGATCGTGAGCATGGTCACCGAAGCGACCGAGCGCCGCAGCGCCCGTCGCGCGCTCTGAGCGCCGCGCTGCGGATCAGCGGCGAGCTTCGATCGCGACCACGCCGCCGAGCAGGCCGTTGACCCAGCCCCCCGGCGTGTGGCGATCGAGCAGGTGGTCGACGTGGTCGACCTGGAGCCCGAGCGCGCGCAGGCGCTCCAGCAGCGTCTGCGGCGGGATCTGCACGCGTTCGCGCGGCTGCGCCGGCGTCAGCAGGCGCTCCCCGAGCGCGCGCGCCTGCAGCCGCGTCGCGCTCGGTTGCGCGATCGCGAGCAGGCCGCCCGGCTTCAGCAGGGCGGCCGCATGGTCGAGCGCCGCGCCGGGCGCGTCGAGGCGCCCGAGCGACTGCCAGAAGACGATCGCCGCGTAGCGGCCCCCGAGCTCGGTGATCTCGGCGTCGCGGATGCCGTTCCGCCGCGGGCGCGCGCCGGTCGCCTCGTGCCCCACGATGCCGGTCGTCAGGCGGCCCGTCGCGCGCAGCGCGTCGAGCAGCATCCCGTCGCCGCTGCCAACGTCGAGCACGGGTCCGGGCGGGGCCACGCGCGCGATGCGATTCGCCAGGTGCCGGCGGGCGCTGCGACGCGCCGCCTCGCCGAGCGTGCACAGCCGATGGTGCCCGCCCCTCGCGCGGGGCGCCGCCACGATCACGCGCGACGCCGGCGGGGACGGCCACGACGGAGCGGTGCGCGCGCCGCAATGCTCGCACCGCAGCGCAGACGGGGGGCGCAGAACGGGCCGGGCGAGCGGCTGCTCGCACCAGGCGCACGCGAGGTGGCTCCGTGCCGCGTCGGGGGGACCCGCGATCACGTGCTCGACGGTACCCGCCAGATATGGGATGACGCGCCGCTACGCCGTATCGGCGCGCGCGACCGACTCGAACCGAACGACGTCTGCGTCGTCGCCGATCTCGCGCACCTTGTGCTCGACGCACAGGAGGTCGAGGTGGCCGAGCACCTCCGACAGCGTCAGGAACGCCTGCGTCACGGCGACGTTGCCCCACATGCGCTGCGCCAGCTCGTGCGCGGTCAGCGGTCCGTCGGCGAGGAAGCCGTGGATCTTGCGCGCGCGGCGCTCGGTCATCGCGAAGCGCTCGTCGATGAGCGTGCGGTGATCCGTGACCGGCTCGCCGTGGCCGGGCAGCACGCAGCGCGCCGGCAGCTCGCGCGTGGCGGTCAGCGACGCGATGTAGCTGCGCAGCGCCTGCGGGCGGGCGGAGCCGGCGGTCGCCGCGTCACCGTGCTCGTCCTCGAGCGGGCGCGCCACGAGCGGGTTCGACGAGATGTGCTTGATCAGGTGATCGCCGCCGACGAGCAGCTCCCGCTTTGCGTCCCAGAAGACCGTGTCCGAGGGGCTGTGGCCGGGGCGGTGCATGACCTCGAACGTACGGTCGCGCAGGGTCAGGCGCGAGTCGTCCGCGAGCGGCCGCGTGACGGTCGCGCCGCTGCTCCAGCCACGGAAGGCGGAGGAGACGGCGCGCAGGGCGGACGTGACGTCGGCCGGTATCCCGTGGCGCAGCATCAGCGCGACCGCGAACGCGTCGTCCAGCTCCGCCGCCTGCCGGTAGGAGCCGAGGTAGCCGGCCAGACGGTCGAGCGCGGCGATCTCCGCGCCGGAGCGGCGTGCCAGCACCTCGACCAGCCCGATGTGGTCGATGTGCTGGTGCGTGACGATGATCAGCCCGAGCTCTTCGATGCGATGGCCGCGCGCCGCGAGCGCCTGCTCCAGCTCATCGAGCGCCTTGCCGGAGTTCGGCCCCGTGTCGACGAGCGTCAGCGGGTCGTCCTCGATCAGCCAGCAGTTGACGCGCCCGACGAGGAACGGCGTCGGGATCGGGATGCAGTGGATCCCCGCCCGTGCCGCCTCGGCGAGTGCCTCCTGCGGATCGAGCGGGCCGTCGGGCACGGCGTTCAGCCGCGGATCAGCGCGAGCACCTCGTCGCGCCTCCGCTCCATGTGCTCGC
>DATHEP010000335.1:0-3498 GCA_035318525.1 Conexibacter sp. | reverse complement strand
CCGTGCTGGGTCATCCCGCGGAGGCCGTGGCATGGCTCGCAGGCACCCTGGCGCAAGCAGGCGAGCGGCTGGAGCCGGGCGACATCGTGCTGCCAGGTTCGGTGGCGCGGGCTGTGCCGATCGCCGCGGGGCAGGCAGCGTACGCGACCTTCGACCGCCTGGGGGAGGTGAGCGTGCGCTTTGTCTGACGCCGCCACACGCGCGTCCGACGCGCCGCTCTACCAGGTCGACGCGTACTGCCGCCGTTTCCCCGCCACGATCACGGCCGCACTGGGGGAGGCCGTGCAGCTCGACCGCAGCGCCTTCTATCCGGGGGGCGGGGATCAGCCGCACGACCGCGGGACCGTGACCGACGGAGCGCGCACCTGGTCCTTGACCGGTGCGCGCTCCGGCGCGGGGGGCACGTGGTACGAGCTCGACGGCGAGGCGCCGCCCGTCGGGACCGAGCTGGAGTGCGAGGTCGACTGGGAGCGCCGCTACGCGCTGATGCGCACGCACACGGCGCTGCACGTCCTGTGCGCGGTCGTGTGGCGCGACCACGGCGCGAAGGTGACGGGCGCGAACATGGAGCCGCTGCGCGGTCGCATGGACTTCGAGCTCGAGGGCCTCAGCGGTGAGCTGGTGGCGCAGATGGAGCAGGCGGTCAACGTCGAGGTCGAGGCCGCGCGGCCGACGCGCGTCGACTTCCTGTCGCGCGAGGAGGCCGACAAGGACCCGGACCTGATCCGCAGCAAGGTCAGCCTGCTGCCGCCCGCGATCCGCGTCGTGCGGGTCGTCGGGATCGAGGGGCTCGACCTGCAGGCTGACGGCGGCACGCACGTCGCCGACACGAGCGAGGTGGGGCGGATTGCGCTGCCGTCATACAAGAGCAAGGGACGCATCAACAAGCGTGTGGAGATAACGCTCGACGCTGAGTAGGGGGATGGCGATGGGGGACGTGCACCGGCCGGTCGAGAAGCGCCCGGACTTCCCGGCGATCGAGCAGCGCGTGCTGGAGCGCTGGCGTGAGGGCCGCACCTTCCAGCGCTCGCTCGCCGCGCGCGAGGGCGGGGAGGTCTTCAGCTTCTCCGAGGGCCCGCCGACCGCCAACGGCGACCCCGGCTCGCATCACGTGCTGCTGCGCTCGTTCAAGGACTGCTACCTGCGCTACAAGACGATGCAGGGCTTCCACGCCCCGCGCAAGGCCGGCTGGGACTGCCACGGGCTGCCCGTCGAGCTGCAGGTCGAGCGCGAGCTGGGGCTGAACTCGAAGCGCGAGATCGAGACCTACGGCATCGCCGAGTTCAACGACCGCTGCCGCCAGTCGAATGCGCACTACATCGCGTCGTGGGAGCGCATGACAGAGCGCGTCGGCTTCTGGATCGACCTCGAGGACGCGTTCCGCACCGGCGACCCGGAGTACGTCGAGTCGGTCTGGTGGTCGCTGCACGAGCTGTGGGACAGAGGCCTCATCTACAAGGGCCACAAGGTCGTCCCCTACTGCCCTCGCTGCGGTACCGGCCTCTCCTCGCACGAGGTCGCGATGGGCTACGCCGACACGGAGGACCTGACGGCCACCGTGAGGCTGCCGGTCGTCGAGCCGCGCGGGCCGCTGCACGCCGGCGACCGGCTGCTGATCTGGACGACGCAGCCGTGGACGCTGTTCGCCAACTGCGCGGTCGCGATCAGCCCGTCATTGACGTACGTGCGAGCGCGAGTGGTCGATCGGAACGAGGTCGTGGTGTTGGCCGAGGAGCGGGCGGAGGAGATTCTCGGCTCGGGCGACGGCATCGAGATCCTCGACCGCTTCTCCGGCAGCGCGATCGTCGACACGCGCTACGACCCGCCGTTCGACCGCCTGCCCGACCACGGCCCGAAGGGTCACACCGTGCTCGCCGCCGAGCACGTCGTGCTCGACAAGGGCACCGGGCTCGTGCACACCGCGATGGCGTTCGGCGAGGAGGACTTCGTGCTCTGCGAGACGCACGGGATCCCGCTCGTGAACCCCGTGCGCGAGGACGGCACCTACGACGAGCGGATCGACGGCTACGAGGGCGTCTTCGTCGGCGACGCGACCGAGCGGGTCGTCGCCGAGCTGCGCGCCGCGGGCCGCCTGTGGAGCGCCGAGCCGTATGTGCACAGCTACCCGCACTGCTGGCGCTGCGACGCGAAGCTCCTCTACTACGCGAAGGAGAGCTGGTACATCGCCACGCGCGACCGCCGCCACGACATGCTCGCGCAGAACCAGCGGATCGACTGGCGGCCCGAGCACGTGCGCGACGGGCGCTTCGGCAACTGGCTGCAGGGCAACGTCGACTGGGCGCTCTCGCGCGACCGCTACTGGGGCACGCCGCTGCCGATCTGGGAGTGCGACCAGTGCGACGCACGCCACTGCGTCGGCTCGCTGGCGGAGCTGCGCGAGGTTGCCGGCGCGCTGCCCGAGGACCTGCACCGCCCGTTCATCGACGACGTCACGTGGGGCTGCACGGTCGAGGGCTGCGAGGGCGCGATGCGCCGCGTCAAGGCGACGATCGACACCTGGTACGACTCGGCGTGCATGCCGTTCGCGCAGTTCCACTACCCGTTCGAGGGCAAGCGCGAGGTCGCCGAGCAGTTCCCGCCGACCTTCATATGCGAGGGGATCGACCAGACGCGCGGCTGGTTCTACACGTCGCTCGCGGTCTCGACGCTCCTGTTCAGAGACATCCCGTTCAGACACGCCGTCTGCGTCGGCCACGTGACGGACGCGAAGGGGCAGAAGATGTCGAAGTCGCGCGGCAACGCGGTCGACCCGTGGGACGTGCTGAACAGACACGGCGCCGACGCGTTCCGCTGGTACTACCTTGCATCGCAGCAGCCATGGGCCGGCTACCGCTTCTCGGCCGAGGCGGTTCAGGAGGGGATGCGCGAGCTGCTGCTGCCGCTGTGGACGACGTACGGCTTCTACGTGCTGTACGCGAACATCGAGGCGTTCGACGGCGGCGGCGCGCGGGCGGGCGGGGATCCATCGGAGCGGCCGGCGCTCGACCGCTGGGCGCTGTCACGGCTGCAGTCATTGACCGAGCAGATGCGCGAGCGGATCGACGCGTTCGACGCGACGACCGCCGTGCGGCTCGCGGCGCAGTGGGTCGAGGATCTGTCGAACTGGTACGTGCGCCTGTCTCGTCGCCGCTTCTGGGAGGGCGACCCGGCTGCGCTGGCGACGCTGCGCGAGTGCCTCGTGGAGACGGCGAAGCTGCTCGCGCCGCCGGTGCCGTTCCTGGCCGAGGAGGTCTACGACAACCTCGTCGGCGGCGCTGCGGGCGACTTCGGCGCCGCGCCCGACTCCGTGCACCTGTGCGACTACCCCGAGCCGCAGGTCGCGCTGCGCGACGAGCGGCTCGAGCAGGACATGGCGCTCGTGCGCGAGGTCATCGAGCTCGGCCGCGACGCGCGTGGCAGATCGAAGGTGAAGGTGCGCCAGCCGCTGCCGCGCGTGATCGTGTGTGGGGATGCCCGCGTGGCCGACGCCGTCGGCCG
>DATHEP010000334.1:0-6821 GCA_035318525.1 Conexibacter sp. | reverse complement strand
GCTCGCGATCACGAGCGGCTCGCGGCTCGCGATCGGCGTCGGTGCCGCACTCGTGCTCGTCGCGGTGTTGGCCGCGGCGCTGCTGCCGTCCGGCGCCGCGCGCGCCGCCGAGCAGGAGGCGCACGACGACGTCGACGCGGTCCATCGCGAGCCGGAGCTCGTGTGGGAGGAGGCCGCCTAGCTTGCAGCACGCCGGCGCTCGGACCCGAGCGCCGGCGTGCCGCCGCGGCCGCCTATCCGATCACGCTGCGCACGAGCGGTTCATACCCGCTCGCCTGCCCGGCTCTGTTCGGATGGAAGCTTTCTTCGACCGGGTTGGACAGGCCGTTGATCCACTCCGACGAGGAGCAGACCGCGTGGCCCGTGTAGCCGGGGATCGCGTCCTTGAACGTGAAGCCCGCGGCGACCGCCCGCGTTCTCGTGACGCTCGCCAGCAGGTCGGCGATCGCGTTCATGCGTCTCATCTCCGTCCCGCTGAAGAACGTGCCCCCGTTGCAGTCGACACCCATGAAGAGGCGCGGGTAGCCGAGCACGACGACGGTCGCGCTAGGCGCGTTCGCGTCGATTCGCGCGTACACCCCGTCGAGTCTGCCGGGCAGCGTGTTTCTGATGAACGATTCGGCGGTCGTCAGTTCGCCTTCGCACGACCACGGCCACGGCAGTGCGCACTGCGTGACGATGCTCGAAAAGCCGGCGTCGTTGCCGCCGATCGTGATCGTGACTATCTCGGTCCCGCGTTGACGGACGAGACCTGTTCGGCGAGCACGCTGCTCGTGGTCGCGCCCGAGCAGGCTCTGAAGACGAGGCTCGTGCCAGGACGGTTGGCGGCGACGAGTCTCGGATACGCGTAGCTGCTGCGCTTGCACGTCGCTTCGAAGAACGACTTCGTCCCGACGCCGGACGAGTACGAGTCGCCGAGCGCGACGTAGTCGTCGGCCGACGCGCCGCCCGCGACGACGACTAACGACGCGAGCGCGACGAGGACGACAGCAAGTGCGGCCCTCAACGGACGGTGATGCATGGTCTTCCCCCCTGCTTTGAATTACCGGAGGGTTACTTTAATCAAGACCGGCCGGCCGCGCGCGCCCAGGCGATGAACAGCAGCTGCACGGGCAGCCGCGCGTACAGCGCGCGGCGCGACACGGGGAAGCGCTCCGGGTGCAGCGCCATGTGCAGATTCGCTGGGAACACGGCGAGCAGCGTCGCGACGCTGAAGTGGGCGCCTGCGCGGCGCGTGCGCTCGTGCAGGATTGCGGCGCCGGCGGCGATCTCCGCGACGCCGCTGGCGTACACGACCGCTCTTCTTCCGGGCAGCCAGTCGGGCACGATCGATTCGTACGTGCGCGGGATCACGAAGTGCATGACTCCGGCAAAGATGAAGAACGGGCCGAACAGGCGGGCGCGGGACATCGCGGGCAGCCTACGGCGGGGTGCGGGACGCGTGCGCCGGTCGGCGTGGCGGTGTGGGGGTGCGGCGGTGCGGCGGTGTGGCGGTGTGGCAGTGTGGCGGTGCGGTGGTGTGGCGGTGCGGTGGTGCGCTCCGCTCAGGCGCCGGCCGTGTGCGGCTGCGGTCGGTGGGCATCGAGCAGGCGGACGTCGAGGAGCGGGCCGTGCCGAGAGGCTGCGCGAGGGCCGGCGATCGCCGCTTCAGTCCTCGCCCGCCGGCCGCTGCCGCTGCTGCTTGCGCTCCGCCTGCCGCTTCTTCGACTCCACGCGCCGTCGTCTTGACGCCTTCGTCGGACGCGTCGGCGTTCGCGGGCGCGGCGTGGCGAGCGCGGCGGCGAGTCGCTCGCGCAGGCGCTCGAGCGCCAGCTCGCGGTTGCGTGCCTGGCTGCGTGCGTCCTGCGCGATGGCGGTCACGCGCGGGCCGAGTCTGTCCAGCAGGCGCGTGCGCTGCACGTCGGTGAGCGTGCGCGAGGCGGCCACGTCGAAGACCGCCTCCACGCGCGAGGCGGTCACGTTCGCGTGCTGGCCGCCCGGTCCGGACGAGCGGCTCGTGCGCAGCACGATCTCGTCGAGTGGCAGCGCGAGCCCGCGCTTGATCGGGAGCGGGTCCTGCATGGCCGCTCCATGATGCCGTGTATCGTCGCGACGCGAACGAGCGTCAGGAGGCGCGATGGCCGTCAAGCTGCACCGCTGCTCTGTCCCGATCAAAGGACCGCATCCCTGCTGGAAGGTCCAGCACGCGCTCGACGAGGCGGGGATCGAGTACGAGGTCGTCAAGCACCCGCCGTTCCCGAGAAGCCGCCGCAAGGAGCTGGAGGCGAAGACCGGCCAGCGGACGCTGCCGGCGCTCGAGTTCGAGGACGGCACGACCCTGCGCGAGGAGTCGAAGGACCTCATCGCGCGCATCCGCGCCGGCAAGCTCGGGTCGTCGGCTGGCGGCGCTTAGCGGGGTCTGGACCCGGGGCGACCGCTTGGTGTCAGCTCGGGGCGCGCTTTATGCGTCCCGGGTGGTGGCGTTCCGTTCTCTGCGTGGCCGGTGCCCGTCGCGTGCGTCGTGGGCATCGAGGGGGAGGGAGCAGGTGCTCCGGCGTTCGTGCGTTCTTTCGTGACGGTTCACGCGTCCGCCTGCGCAGTCCTTGCGTTCTCCGACGCGTTCGCGCACGCACCGGATCGATGAGTGTCGGATTGCCGTCCCTATAGGGGTGTGATCCGACACTCACTGTTGTGGATCGTCACGGTTTGCGCAGTCCGCGCGAGCGGTGGCGCAAAGCGGACGCTCGCCGGGCGTCGCGGACCGTGAGGTGCCACCCAGGGCGGCGCGCAAGCAGCCTGCTCGCCCCCCCTCCCCAGCCGACCGGCAAACGTGACGCACACCGCGACCGCTCGAGCGGAACGCCAGCACGCCCAGCCCGCGCCAGCAAAGAGCGCCTACCCCACCCGCCCCACCACCCACTCCCGCAGCGCCGGCACGAACGCCGGGTCGATCGCGTGCGGCAGGCCGGGCGTCTCTCGGTAGAGCAGGTCGACGCCGGCCGCGAGCAGGCGCGAGCGCGCGTCGTGCGCGAACGTCGCCGGGATCACCGGGTCGGCCGCGCCGTGCCCCAGTGCGACCGGGAACTCCGAGCGGCCGTCGAGCACCGGCTCGTACCCAGGCACCGACGGCATGAAGCCGCTGAGCGCGAGGATTCCGGCCGGCGCCGGTCGCCCCGGGCCGAGCCCGAGTGCGAACGACATCGCGGTCCCCTGCGAGAAGCCGCCGAGCACGGTGCGCGACCACGGCACGCCGAGCGCCTCCGGCAGCGCGTCGAGCCATGCGCCGAGGCGCGCGTAGGTTGCCGCGAACGTCTCCTCGTCGGGGAAGCCGACGCGCCGCACGATGTACCAGTGCGCGCCCGGCTGACCCGGGAACGCGAGCGGCCCGCGCGGCGTGACCGCGACGAGCCGCCGCTGGGGGTCGAGCGCGTCGGCGAGCGGCTGCAGGTCGTGCTCGTCAGTGCCGCGCCCGTGCAGCAGCACGAGCGCTCCCTGCGGCTCACCGCCGGCCGGGCGCACGCGGTGGGCGAGCAGGTCGATCCCGTCGGCGCTCATGCGCGGGATGGTAGGCGGTGCGAGCAGGGCGGCTTGCGGGGCGGGGCGAAGGCGGCGCGGGCGGACGACGGGCGGACGCGGAGGCGGTCAGCGCGCCGGGCGCACGGCCGGCGGCGGCGGTGCCGGCGCGCGCCACGCGGCCCACGCGGCCGCCAGCGCGACGAAGCCGACCGCGAGCGCGAACGCGCGGAAGGTGGGCAGCAGCGCGAAGTGCGCGAGCGCGACGCCCGCGCCGAGCGTCGGCAGCGCGTTCGAGCCGTACGCGACGAGGTAGAAGGCCGCCATCGTCTCCGCGCGGTGGTGCTCCGGCACGACCCGCGTCAGTGCCCGCAGCGCGCCGAGGAACGCGATCCCGAAGCCCGCTCCGGCGACCACGCCGGCCGCCAGCAGGAGCGCGAGCGAGCCGCTCGACAGCGACGCCGCCATCAGGCCCATGCCGAGCGCGAGCACGAGCGAGCCGCCGATCGTCGCCCGTCGCACCTCAACGTGGCGCACAGCGACCGAGGCGACCGTCGCGGCCGCGACGGTCGTGAACATGACCGTCCCGCCGGCCAGGTGACTGCCACCGCCGAGCAGCTCCGCGACCAGCTTCGGACCGAGCGCCAGCAGCACGCCGAGCACCGACCACGAGGCGAGCACGCCGAGGCTCGCGAGCACGAACGCGCTGCGTGCCTCGCGCGGCACGTGCGGCCGTGCGGGACGCAGGTGTGGCCGCGCCGTCCGCTCGACCGACTCCGGCAGCGCGCAGACGGCTGCGAGCAGCGCCGCCAGCAGCACGAGCAGGACGGCGAACGGCAGCACGCGCGGCGCCGGCGCCAGCTCCACGAGCAGCGACGACATCAGCACCCCGCACGCCATCCCGATCCCGCTCACGAGCCCGTTCACGAAGCCGGCGTGCTCGTCGTCTCCGGCCGGGTGGAAGTCGATCAGCGCGGCCGCGGCGGCGGCCAGCGCGGCGCCCGTCGAAGCGCCCTGCAGCAGGCGCGCGACGAGCAGCCAGGCGACCGACTGCGCGGCGATGAACAGCAGCGTGCTGGCGAGCAGCCCGCACAGCGCCGCGATCAGCACCGGCCGGCGGCCGAGCTCGTCCGACAGGCGGCCGAGCAGCAGCAGCGAGGCGAGCACGCCGCCGCAGTAGACGGCGAACACGAGCGTCAGCGTGAACGTCGAGAAGTGCCAGTGCTGCTGATAGACGTCGTACAGCGGCGACAGCACGCCCGAGGCCAGCATCGCCAGCGCGATCACCGTCGCGACAACGCGGAACGACCACGCGCGGTCGAGGCGGCGCGGGCTGTCGGTGCGAACGGCCGACCGGGGAGGGGCGTCGAGCGACACCCCTCCTTTGTAGAGAGCCGACGCGCGGCGGACGCCGCTAGGAGCGGCGCCGGCGCGTCAGGAACGCCCCGATCAGCCCGCCGATCAGCAGGCAGAAGGCGATCACGATCACGAGCGGCATCGTGACGCTGCCGAACAGCAGGTCGACCTTGACGTCCTCGAAGTTGAGGACCGCGAACAGGACTGCGACCCCGGCGAGGATCGCGACCGCGATCCGCCGCGACTGCTCGCTGCGCGTGCGGCCGCCGGCCGCGTTGCCTGATTCATTGTGCGTGGGTGACTCCGTCATCTGCCTCTCCCGGCTCTCGCGGGTGTCTCTTCCGGTCTACCCGGCATCAGCAGCAGGTCGGTCAGCCGTCTGATGAGCGTGCGGAAGCTCTCCTCGCGGTAGCCGACTACGAACGCGACCAGGCAGTAGAAGGTCGCGTCGACCTCGGGCGCTCTGTCGTTGGTCGTCGACAGCTCCGTGAGCAGGATCAGCGAGAGGCAGCCGAGCACGCCCATGAACGCACCGAGCAGCGGGCGCGTGTAGTGCCAGTAGTCGTATCTGGCGTCCCAGGCGCGGTTGTATCTGTAGATCCCGGCGAACGAGATCAGCATCCCGCCGATCGCGCCGAACCAGATCGTCTCGGGCGGGAGCGGGCCGAGCTTCGTCGGCAGGAGATCATGGAATCCGTCGACGTTGATCCACACGAAGAAGACGGCGGTCAACGCCAGCATCCACAGCAGCGCGACGACGAAGATGGGCGTCGGCATGAGCACGGGCGGAGGGGCCGGGGTGGGAGCCTCGACGGGGATCGCG
This sequence comes from Conexibacter sp., assembly GCA_035318525.1. GTDB lineage: Bacteria > Actinomycetota > Thermoleophilia > Solirubrobacterales > Solirubrobacteraceae > Conexibacter. The sequence goes on along the minus strand of DATHEP010000334.1, from coordinate 1,150 downwards.
ACCGGAGGCTCTGCGGGCGGCTCGACCGGCGGGGGTGGGGGCAGCACAGGGACGACGGGCGCGGCCACCGGCGGAGCGGGCGTCCCGGCCGGAGCCGCCGGACCGCTGTGCGCGACGGCGCTCGTCTGCATGTCGGTGATCGCTGCCGCGGCGGCGCGCCGTCTGCGCTGAGCCTTGGCGGCTCTTCTTCCGCCTCTCGACTTCCCTCTCGCGGCTCTGCGTCTCGCCGCTCTGCGCTTCTTCGCGGCCGTCTTTCTCGCGCCTCTCGGTCTCGCCATGTGCGGAATATCACTGCACCGGCAGGACGACCTGCCGGTTGCGACTCCCGGACGGAGGCCGGCGGGCTAGAGTCGAACGATGCCGCGCCTTGACCCGCAGGCGCTCGTGACGCACCTGGACCGCCTCTACCGCGTGGCGTGGGCGCTGTGCGGCTCGCGCGAGGAGGCCGAGGACCTCGTGCAGGAGACGGCCGCGCGCGTGCTGGCGCGTCCGCGCCATCTGCGCGGTCAGGACGAGCTGGCCTACCTCGTGCAGGCGCTGCGCAACACGTTCCTGCTGTCACGCCGCACCGCGTCGCGCCGCCCGCGCGAGGCGGCGACGCTCGACCAGGTCGAGCCCGTCGATCCGACCGCGCACGCGCGTCCTGAGTCCGCGCTCGAGGCGCACGAGCTGCTGGCCGCGATCGCAGCGCTGCCGGACGACTTCCGACTCGCGCTCGTCGCCGTCGACGTCGCCGGCCTCTCCTACCGCGAGGCGGCTGGCATCCTCGACACGCGCGAGGCGACGATCGCCTCCCGCGTCTTCCGCGCGCGCGAGCGCGTTGCACGGGCGTTGACGGGCGAAGACGCATCCACGCGCAGCGCCCACGGGGAAGGTGCCGGCAGGCCGCGGAGTCTCAGATGACGGACGACGACATGCACCACGACGACGACCTCCACCGCGCGCAGCGGGACATGCAGCGCGCCCTCGCGGGCATGCGCGCGCCCGACGCGCTGCGCCGCTCCGTCGAGGACGCGGTCGCCGCCGCTCCCCGCTCGCGCCTGGGCGGCGCCGGTCCGGCCCGCCGCGCGACCGGCCGAGCCGGTGGCCGCCGCCGCAGCGCGCCGCGGCCCCGGATCGCCGCTGCGCTCGGCGGAGCCGCCGCCGTCCT
>DATHEP010000333.1:0-9309 GCA_035318525.1 Conexibacter sp. | reverse complement strand
CGCAGACATTTCAAAGTATTCGCCACAAAGACATCCGCCCGCGTGAGGCCGATCTCGGAGAGCAGCGTGTCGAGCAGCCGGCCCGCCTGGCCGACGAACGGCAGGCCCTGCTTGTCCTCGTTCGCGCCCGGCGCCTCGCCGACGAACATCAGGTCGGCGTCCGCGTTGCCGGCGCCGAAGACGACGGTCGTACGCGTCTCCGCGAGCGCGCAGCGCGTGCAGGCGCTCGCCTCGAGGAAGGTCTGCTTCAGCTGCTCGCGGCGTTCGGCGGCGTCACTCATGGCTTCCGACACTGGCACGATGGTATTCGGGCGCAATGACGGCTACCATCTGTGCCACGTCGTCACCTTCGGGGACGGACATGCAGCACCCGCCGCAACCATCACCAGCACCGACCGGTATCTCCCATGTGGGAACTGGAACGGGAACCAACACTCCCAGCCCTTGCGCGCCTGCGCTGCGCGATCGTCGGCGCGGGCCGACTCGGCACCGCGCTCGCAAGCGCGCTGCGTGACGCCGGCATCCCCGTCGACGGCCCGCTCGGCCGCGGCGCGCGATGTCCGGAGGCGGACGTCGTCCTGCTGTGCGTCCCGGACGGCGAGATCACCCGCGCGGCGGCGGCAATCGAGCATCGCGACGACGACCGCCCCCTCGTCGGCCACTGCTCCGGCGCCCTCGGGCTCGACGTGCTCGCGCCGCACGAGGCGTTCTCGCTTCACCCGCTGATGACGGTCCCGGCCGACGGCCCGTCGAGGCTCGCTGGCGCCTCCGCCGCCGTCGCCGGCAGCAGCCCCCACGCCCGCGGCGTCGCGCATCAGCTCGCCCTCCACGTCGGCCTGATGCCGATCGAGGTCGCTGACGAGGACCGCGCCGCCTACCACGCCGCCGCCTCGATCGCCTCGAACTACCTGATCACGCTGGAGGCCGCCGCCGAGCGGCTCGCCGCGACGGCCGGCGTCGACCGCGCCGCGCTCGTGCCGCTCGTCAGGGCGACGGTCGAGAACTGGTCCACCCTCGGCCCCGAGCGCGCCCTGACCGGCCCGCTCGTGCGGGGCGACGAGGACACGGTGGAGCGCCAGCGGGCGACGATCGCCGAGCGGACGCCCGACCTGCTCCCGCTGTTCGACGCGCTCGCCGACGCGACGCGAGCGCTGGCCGGAGTCCGGGCATGAAGACGATCCGCACGATCGCCGAGCTGCGCGCCGCGCTGGCCCCCGCCCGCCGCGACGGCCGCACGATCGGCCTCGTCCCCACGATGGGCGCCTTCCACGCGGGCCACGTCTCGCTGATGCAGCGGGCGCGGGAGACGACCGACCTGGTCGTCGTCTCGCTGTTCGTCAACCCGACCCAGTTCGCCCCCACCGAGGACCTCTCCGCCTATCCCCGCGACGAGGCGCGCGACGCCGAGATCGCCGCCGGAGCGGGCGTCGACGTGCTGTTCGCGCCGCCGGTCGACGAGCTCTACCCGGACGGCTTCCAGACGACGGTGCAGGTCGGAGCGCTCGCCGAGCCGCTCGAAGGCCTGCAGCGCCCCGGCCACTTCGACGGCGTCGCCACCGTCGTCACGAAGCTGCTGAGCATGGTAGGGCCCGACGTCGCCTTCTTCGGTCAGAAGGACGTGCAACAGGCGCTGATCGTGCGCCGCGTCGTGCGCGACCTCGACATTCCCGTGCGGATCGAGGTCTGCCCGACCGTGCGCGAGCCCGACGGCCTCGCGATGTCGAGCCGCAACGCGTACCTGCCGCCCGCCGACCGCGAGCGCGCCGTCGCGCTGCGGCGCGCGCTGGACGTCGCCGAGACCGCCGTCGCCGCCGGCGAGCGCGACGCGAGCGCCGTGGTCGCCGCCGCGCGCGGTGCGATGGACCCCTACGGCGTCGAGCCCGAGTACCTCGCGCTCGTCTGCGCCGACACGCTTGCCCCGGTCGACCGCGTGAACGGACAGGTCCTCGTGGCCCTCGCCGCACGCGTCGGCCCTGCCCGCCTCATCGACAACACCCTGATCCAAACCAACGGGAGACCCTGAACCGTGCATCGCACGATGCTGAAATCGAAGATCCACCGCGCGACGGTGACCGACGCCGACCTGCACTACGTCGGCTCGATCACCGTCGACCCAGAGCTGCTCGAGGCCGCCGACATCCTCGAGCACGAGCAGGTCGCCGTCGTCGACGTCAACAACGGCGCCCGCTTCGAGACGTACACGATCGCCGGGGAGCGCGGCTCCGGCGAGATGAAGGTCAACGGCGCCGCGGCCCGCCTCGTGCACCACGGCGACACGATCATCGTCATCTCCTACGCGCAGTACTCGCGGGAGGAGATGCAGCACTACGAGCCCCGCGTCGTCCACGTCGATTCCCAGAACCGCATCGTCACCGTCGATCGCGAGGTGGCGACCCTCCTCAGCTGAGGGCGCCAACCGTCGCGATCAGAGGAGAAGATCGCCATGTCCGCCTCACCCGTCCCCACCGTCGTCACTCCCGGCGCCCCGCCGGCCGAGCGGCTGCCCGTGTCGCTGCCCGAGCTGGCCGAGAAGAAGCGCCTCGGCGAGCCGCTCGTGATGGTCACCGCCTACGACTACCCGTCAGCCCAGGTCGCCGAGGCGGCTGGCGTCGACCTCGTGCTGGTCGGCGACTCGGGCGCGATGACCGTGCTCGGCTACCCCTCCACCGTTCCCGTCTCTGTTGACGAGATGTTGATGCTGACCGCCGCCGCGCGGCGCGGCCTGCGCACGCCACTGCTCGTAGCCGACCTCCCGTTCGGCTCATACGAGGGCTCGAACGAGCAGGCGGTCGCGACCGCCCAACGGTTCGTGAAGGAGGCCGGCGCGGAGGCCGTCAAGCTCGAGGGCGGCGGCGCGATGGCCGAGCGGGCGCGGGCGCTCGTGCAGGCCGGCATCCCGGTGATGGGCCACGTCGGCCTGACGCCGCAAACGGCCACGCAGCTCGGCGGCTACCGCGCCCAGGGCCGCACCGGGGAGCGCGCGCACGACGTCGCGTGCGACGCGCTGGCGCTGCAGGAGGCCGGCTGCTTCGCGATCGTCTTCGAGGCGATCCCCGCAGCCGTCGCGCACGAGCTGATGGAGCGGATGGAGATTCCGGTGATCGGGATCGGCGCCGGCTCGGCGACCGACGGCCAGGTGCTCGTCTTCCACGACCTGCTGGGGATCCGCGAAGGCGTCGGCGCGCGCTTCGTCAAGCGCTACGCCGATCTCCAGCAGGAGATGGTCGCGGGCGTGCGCGCGTTCGCGGAGGACGTGCGCACGAAGCGCTACCCGGCCCCGGACCACACCTACTCGATCGCCCCCGACGAGCTGGCGCGCTTCCGCGAGCTGATGGCGTAGTAGACACGGCGAGGCGGCGAGCGCGACTCGCCGCCTCACGCTCTACACTCCCGCGCGGCCGTTCACAGTTCGTTCACGATGTCTTCACAGGAGGCCGCGCCATGGCGCGCCTGTCACAGCTCTTCGTCCCCCGCGATCGCGAGTTCTTCGATCTGTTCGAGGAGGCGGGCGCCAACATCCTGCGCGCCGCCGACCTGCTCGACCGGATGCTGCGCAACTACCCGGACACCAGGGAGCTGGCACGCGAGATCCTGCTCTGTGAGCAAGAGGGCGACCGCATCACGCATGACATCGTCAACCGCCTGAACCAGACGTTCGTCACGCCGATCGATCGCGAGGACATCCTCGAGCTGGCCTCCAACCTCGACGACGTCGTCGACCTCACGGAGGAGGTCGCCGACTACCTCGGGCTCTACAAGGTCGAGGCGCCGATGGAGCAGGCGCAGCGGCTCGCGCACATCCTGATGCAGGCGACGCGCCAAATCTCCGAGGCGATGCCGCGGATGCGCGACTTCAAGGACATCTCGCACTACACGGTCGAGATCCACCGGCTGGAGAACGAAGGCGACCGCGTCGTGCGCGAGGCGATCGCCTCGCTGTTCGACAACGGGATCGATCCGATGGTCGTGATCCGCTGGAAGGATCTGTTCGAGCGCCTCGAGGAGGCGATCGACGCGACCGAGCGCGTCGCGAACACGCTGCAGGGCATCGTCATCAAGAACTCGTGATGGTGAGCGACTGATGGACGGCGCTGACGTCATCCTCTGGATCGTCGTCGCCACGGCACTGGCGTTCGACTTCACGAACGGGTTCCACGACACCGCGAACGTCGTCGCGACGACGATCTCCACGCGGGCGCTCCCACCGCGCGTGGCGGTGACGCTCGCGGCGATCCTCAACTTCGTCGGCGCCTTCCTGTCGCTCGCCGTCGCGACGACGATCGCGAACGACATCGTCGACCAGCAGCTAGTCACGACGACGATCATCTTCGCCGGCCTCGTCGGCGCGATCGTCTGGAACCTCGTCACCTGGTACTTCGGGCTGCCCTCGTCGAGCTCCCATGCGCTCGTCGGCGGCGTCGTCGGCGCGATGCTCGTCGCGCAGGGCGTCGACGCGATCAACGGCGACGGGCTCGCCGCGAAGGTGCTGATCCCGGCGCTCGTCGCGCCGGTGCTCGCCTTCTGCGTCGCAGGGATCGGAATCCTCGTCTGCTACCGCATCGTCGGCCGCCTGGCACCCGGCCCGGTAAGTCGCGGCTATCGGCTCGGCCAGGTGCTGTCGGGCGGCATGCTCGCGCTCGCGCACGGCACGAACGACGCGCAGAAGACGATGGGCATCATCACGCTCGCGCTGATCGCAAACGGCAACCTCGGGGCGAGCGCAGAGGTGCCGACCTGGGTGATCGTCTCGGCCGCGACGGCGATCGCGCTCGGGACGTACCTCGGAGGCTGGCGCATCATCAAGACGATGGGCAGCCGCATCATCAAGATGGACCCGGCGCAGGGCTTCGCCGCGCAGAGCTCCGGCTCGGCGGTGATCCTCGCCGCAACGCACTTCGGGTACCCCCTCTCCACCACCCACACGATCTCCGGGGCGGTGATGGGCGCCGGCGCCGCCAAGCGCCTCTCGGCGGTTCGCTGGGGCGTTGCCGGCAGCATCGTCGTGGCTTGGGTCCTGACGCTCCCGGCTGCCGCGTTCGTGGGCGCGGTCGTCTACGGCGTCACACATGCCTTCGGCGAAGGCGCGACCGGCCCGGTGATCGTCGCCGCCGCCGGGATCGCCTTCACCGCCTACGTGTTCATCCGCCGCCTCCAGCAGGGCGCCGCGATCACGACGACGGCGGAAGGCACGAGCACGTGATCCCCGCGACCGTCGTCGACGTCGGACAGCTGCTGGAGGTCGTCGAGGCATCGCTGATCGCCGGCGTGGGAATGAGCATCGCCTTCTCGCTCGTGATCCGCGGGGCGGTGCGCGCCAGCGAGCACCGTCAGCAAGCGCGCCCGCTCGTCGCCGGCGCCCATGCGCTGCTTGCTGCAGTCGCGCTGCTCGTGGTGCTCGCCGCCGTCGGCTTCGGCGTGAGCACGATGCTGAGCAAGTAACAAGTTCTAAGCCGGCGCGGGCGGTGGCTCGACCAGCGGCTCGGGGCCCTCGCCCGCTTCGTCCGTCTGCTCGCCCAGCCGGCGCCGCGGCAGGTTGCGCGTCGCGAGCAGCGACGCAAGCGTGACGAAGCCGCAGGCGAGCAGGCCGAGCTTGAGCGCGTCGAGCTGGGCGCTGTCGTAGTTGCTCACGAGCGCCTTCGTCTCGTCGGCCGAGACGCCTGCTCTTCTCGCCGCCTGCTCGACGGTCGAGCTTCTGACGAACGAGACGCTGCCCTCCAGCTTCACCGACACCTGGTCCTGGACCGACTGAGAGATCGCTCTGTCGTTCGCGACGTTCGTCGCGAACGCGTTCGCCAGCCCGGTGATCACGATCGCGCCGATCAGCGCCGTCCCCAGTGACGAGCCGAGCTGCTGCGCGGTGTACTGCAGCCCGCCGGCCTCGCTGCGGTCGCTCTCCTCGACGGCCGACTGCACGACGTTGCCGAGCTGCGAGACGACGAGGCCCATCCCGACGCCGAGCACGGCCATCGCGATCGCGAAGTCGGTCGTGTCGATCTGCGGGTCGATCGTCGCGAGCAGGAAGACGTTCGCCGCCAGCAGGAAGAGGAACCCGACGCGCACGATCGAGCGCGGTGAGAAGCGCGCGGCGAGCCGCGCGCCCAGCAGCGCCGTGACGAACAGGGCGACCGACGTCGGCAGCATCTTCACGCCCGTGTCGAAGGCGTTGAAGCCCTGCACGATCTGCAGGTAGAGCGGGATCGCGAAGAAGACGCCCATCAGGACGATGTTCTGGCCGAGGAACGTCACCAGCCCGCTGCGCAGCACGGGCCGCGCGAGCAGCGCGAAGTGCACGAGCGGACTGCGGTGGTGCTCCTCCTCCCGCCGCTCCCACGCGCGGAACGAGGCGAGCAGCACGCCGCCGGCGGCGACGACGAACGGCGTCAGCGAGAAGCCGAACGGCTCGATCGGCGAGTCGCGCGGCGACAGCCAACCCCAGTTGCTGGCCTGCAGGACGCCGTAGACGACGAGCCCGAGCCCGAGCCCGCTCAGCAGCGAGCCGACCCAGTCGAGCCGCGGCACCGGTCCGCTGCGCGGCAGGTCGCGGACGATCCGCGGCGTCGCCACGACGATCGCGGCCGCGATCAGCACCTCGCCGGCGAACACGAGCCGCCACGTCAGCTCGGTCGTGACCCACCCGCCGAGGATCGGCCCGACGGCGATCGCCGCGCCCGCGACGCCGCCGAGCGCCCCGTAGGCGACGGCCCGCTCCTTGCCCTCGAAGTTGCCGGCGACGAGCGCCGCCAGCGCCGGCAGCACCATCGCCGCGCCGATCCCCTCGAGGATCGACCAGCCGAGCGCGAGCGTCGGAACGCTCCACGACAGCGCCGTCAACAGCGAGCCGCTCGCATAGATGACGTGGCCGACCACAAAGATGCGCCGCCGGCCGAACACGTCGCCGAGCTTGCCGCCCGTCATGAAGAGCGCGGCCATCACGAGCGCGTAGAGCGTGATGACGGCCTGGATCGTCGTGACCGTCGTGTCGAAGTCGGCCACGAGCTGCGAGATCGAGACGTTCATGACGGCCGCGTCGAGCACCATCAGGAACTGCGAGGCGGCCAGCACGAGCAGTACCGATCGCTTCGCGGCGAGACCTCGATCGGCTGGCGGATCGGGCATGCGCTCGTGCGATCGAACCATGCCAGGCCCGCGCGCGCAACCCGTAGCGGGCGCTACGTGGGGGCGTCCGGCGCCGCGTAGGCGACCTCGCGCACCACCTGGGCAGGCGACCCGGCGGCGATCGTGCGCGGCGGCACGTCCTTCGTGACGACCGAGTTGGCGCCGATCACCGCGCGCTCGCCGATCGTCACGCCGCTCGTGACGACGACGTTCGCGCCCAGCCAGGCGTTGTCGCCGATGCGCGTCGGGCCCTTCGTCGTGAAGCCCTGCCACGGCACCGGCGTGTCGGGGTCGTCGAAGCGGTGGTTGCCGTCGGTCACGAAGCAGCCGTTCGCGAGCATGCAGTGCGCACCGATCTCAACCAGCTCGACGGCGGCGACCATCACGCCGCGGTTGAGGAACGTCCCCTCGCCGATGCGAATCCGTGCCGGCGCGGGCGCGGTCAGCCACACGCCCGGCTCGAGCAGCGCCCCGGCTCCCAGCTCGAGCCGCCCCTCGTCGAGCATCTCCAGCACGTTCCCCTCGACCGGCCAGCGCACGAACGCCTCCCGGCGCAGCGCGTGCCAATGGATGCGCGCGCGGTTCCACGGCAGCGCGTTGCGCTCGTACCAGCGCCACTTCTGCGCCCACAGGCGTGCCTGTGCGTGCAAGGGGGCGCGCTTGCTCATCGCGCGCACACGCTACAGGGCACCCGTGCGGCAGCCGCGTCGCGCCCCGCTTCGGCGCGTCAGGGCGCCAGAGATCCCAGCCGAGGCTCTTTCTTCTCGCAAACTGGGCATACGTGGCCCACGTCGAAGGGAGGTCTGCACGTCCTCGCTGTCCAAGCCCAGGTCGGGACCCGGTCGGAATCCGCACCACGCCGACGACGCCCGGCTGGCCTTCCGCCGGATCGCCACCCTCTTCGCGGTCGCGCTCCTGATCTCGCAGATCGCCGACACGTTCGCGGGAATCCTCGTCTTCGTCGTCGGGCTCGCCGCGTTCGCCGCCTACGCGGCTGCGCACCCGAACCACAGCTGAACCCCGCCCGCGGCTGCGGCCGTGCCCGTCAGGCAGCCGCCGCGACCTTGCGCGTGCGTCGCTTCGCCGCCGGCGCCGGCAGCAGCTCGCGCAGGAAGTCGCCGGTGACCGACTCGGGCGTCGCGGCGATCTCCTCCGGCGTGCCCGTCCCCATCACGAGGCCGCCCTCGTCGCCGCCCTCAGGCCCCATGTCGATCAGGCGGTCGGCCGTCTTGATGACGTCGAGGTTGTGCTCGATCACGACGACCGAGTTACCCTGGTCCACGAGCGTCTGCAGCACTTCGAGCAGCCGTTGGATGTCCGCGAAGTGCAGGCCGGTCGTCGGCTCGTCAAGGATGTAGAGCGTTCTGCCGGTCGCCACCTTGCACAGCTCGGCGGCGAGCTTCACGCGCTGCGCCTCGCCGCCGGACAACGTCGTCGCCGGCTGGCCAAGTCGCATGTAGTCGAGCCCGACGTCGTGCAGCGTCTGGATGCGACGGCGGATCTTCGGGATGTGCTCGAAGAACGTCAGCGCCTCCTCGATCGACATCTCCAGCACGTCGGAGATGTTCTTGCCCTTGAAGCGCACCTCCAGCGTCTCGCGGTTGTAGCGCTTGCCGTGGCACTGCTCGCAGGGCACGTAGACGTCGGGCAGGAAGTGCATCTCGATCTTGATCTGCCCGTCGCCGCGGCAGACCTCGCAGCGACCGCCCTTGACGTTGAAGGAGAAGCGGCCGGCCTTGTAGCCGCGCGCCTTCGCCTCCGGCGTCTTGGAGAAGAGGTCGCGCACCTGGTCGAAGAGGCCGATGTACGTCGCCGGGTTCGAGCGCGGCGTGCGCCCGATCGGCGACTGGTCGACGGCGATGATCTTGTCGAGCTGTTCGATCCCGCTGATGCGTCTGTGCGCGCCCGGGCGCTGCTTGGTCTTGTGCAGGCGGTTGGAGACCGCCTTGTGCAGCACCTCGTTGACGAGCGTCGACTTGCCCGAGCCCGAGACGCCCGTGACGCAGCAGAAGACGCCGAGCGGCACGTCGACGTCGACACCTTTGAGGTTGTGCTGCGAGGCGCCCTCGATGGAGACGTAGCCGCTCGGCGTGCGTCGCGTCGCCGGCACCTCGATCCGTCGCGTGCCGGCGAGGAACTGGCCGGTCGCCGAGTCGGGGTTGGCCTCGACCTCGGCCGCGGTGCCCTGCGCCA
>DATHEP010000332.1:0-3730 GCA_035318525.1 Conexibacter sp. | reverse complement strand
GGATGAAGTTCGCGCTCGGCGCCGCCCGCGGTGACGAGCTGGTCGGTGTCGCGATCGTCGGCCGCCCCCTCGCGCGTCTGCTGCAGGACGGCTGGACGTTGGAGGTGCTGCGCCTTTGCACGACGGGCGACCGGAACGCGTGCTCGTTCCTGTACGGCGCCTGCTGGCGTGCGGCGCGGGCGCTCGGCTACCGGCGTCTCGTGACGTACACGCGTGCTGACGAGGGCGGGGCGAGCCTGCGCGCGTCAGGGTTCCGAGTCGTCGGCGAGGTGAAGTCGGAGAGCTGGGACAGGCCGTCCCGTCCGCGCGACGGCGGCGATCCGCAGCAGCGACTCCGGTGGGAGTTGTCGGCAGAGGTGAGAGCGTGAGCGCGGTGACGCTCGATCGCGGTGGGCCCCGAGCGACCCCTCGCAACGGCCGGCACGGAGAGGGAGGGATTCGAACCCTCGAACGAGGTCACCCCCGTTACGCGATTTCCAGTCGCGCCCGTTCAGCCGCTCCGGCACCTCTCCGAGCAGCGCGAAGCGTAGCGTCTGCGATCCTCACCGCGTGCCCGCCCGACCCCTCTCGCATGATGCGGTCGCGGACTGGCTTGCCCGCCGCACCTACCGCGCCGAGGACTTCCCGCTCGAACGACTGATCGCGAGCAAGGGCGCGACGAGCGTCAGCCTCGTGCTGCCGACGAGGGAGGTGGCGGACACGCTGCGACCCACGCTCGAGCGCCTCGTGCCGCTGCGCGACGCGGGCCTCGTCGACGAGCTGCTCGTGATCGACGCCGCCTCCACCGACGGCACCGTGGCGGTCGCGGCGGAGGCGGGCGCGCGCGTCGTGCAGGAGGCGGACGTGCTGGCCGAGCACGGCCCCGCGCGCGGCAAGGGCGACGCGATGTGGCGGGCGCTCGCGGTCACCCACGGCGACGTCGTCGCGTTCGTAGACGCCGACAGCGCCGACTTCGACGCACGCTTCGTGCTCGGCCTGCTCGGCCCGCTGCTGACCGACGACGGCGTCGCGCTCGTGAAGGGCGCCTACCGCCGGCCGCTGCAGGTTGGCGCCGAGACGCTGCCTGACGGCGGCGGCCGCGTCACCGAGCTGCTCGCACGCCCGTTGCTCAACCTCCACGTGCCGGAGCTGGCGGGCTTCGTGCAGCCGCTCGCCGGCGAGGTCGCGGGGCGGCGCGCGCTGCTGGAGGCGCTGCCGTTCCCGGTCGGCTACGGGGTCGAGATCGCGATGCTGATCGACGCGTTCCGCCACGCGGGGCTCGACGCGCTCGCACAGGTCGATCTCGGCACGCGCCAGAACGTCCACCAGCCGCTGCATGCCCTGAGCGCGATGGCGTACGCGGTGCTGATCGCCTTCGAGCGACGCGTCGTCGGGGCAGGGGACCCGGAGCCGGCCGCACCGGGCCCCCTGCTGCGGCCGACCCCGGCCGGCGCGCTCGCGCGAACGGACGTCCGCGTCGACGAGCGTCCGCCGCTGCGCACGTTGCGGGCAGCCGGCGGACGCGGCTGAGCCGCCAATTCCCCCCGCTTCGATCGGAGATCACGCCCCCGATCGCGGCGATAGGATCGCGTCCTATGCCAGCTCACGACGTCCTCATCATCGGCGCGGGCCTCGCTGGCCAGCGCGCCGCTCTCGCGGCTGCCGACGCCGGGGCGTCGGTCGCGATCATCAGCAAGGTCCATCCCGTCCGCTCCCACTCGGTCGCCGCCGCGGGCGGCATCAACGCCGCCCTCAATCCCGAGGACACGTGGGAGTCGCACGCGTTCGACACCGTCAAGGGCTCCGACTACCTCGGCGACCAGGACGCGATCGAGATCATGTGCCGCGAGGCGCCGGACGAGATCCTCTGGCTCGAGCACGCGGGCGTCACCTTCCACCGCAGCGACAGCGGCCACCTCGGCACGCGCGCGTTCGGCGGCGCCTCGCAGGCGCGCACGTACTACGTCGCCGACATCACCGGCCAGGCGATCCTGCACGTGCTCTACGAGCAGCTGATGAAGCACCACGAGCGGGTCGACCGCTACGAGGAGTGGTTCACGACAACGCTGCTGCAGGACGACAAGGGCGACTGCGTCGGCTGCGTCGCGCGCGACATCCGCACCGGCGCGCTGGAGGTCTTCGACGCGAAGGCCGTGATCCTCGCCTCCGGCGGCGCCGGGCAGGCCTTCAAGCCGACGACGAACGCGCTCATCTGCACGGGCGACGGGATCGCGCAGGCGTACCGCATCGGCGCGCCGCTGATGGACATGGAGATGATCCAGTACCACCCGACGACGCTCGCGGAGAACGGCTTCCTGATCACCGAGGGCGCGCGCGGCGAGGGCGCCCACCTCTACAACGCGCTCGGCGAGCGCTTCATGGAGAAGTACGCGCCGAACAAGCTCGAGCTCGCCTCGCGCGACGTCGTCTCGCGCGCCGAGCAGACGGAGATCAACGAGGGCCGCGGCTTCCCCGACGGCACGATCGCGCTCGACATCACGAGAGTCCCGCGCAAGCGCACGCTCGAGGCGCTGCGCGAGATCGTCAACATCGGCAAGGACTTCGCCGGCGTCGACATCACGCGCGAGCCGATCCACATCAAGCCCGGGATGCACTACATCATGGGCGGCGTCAAGACCGACTTCGACGGCCAGACGCCGATCCCCGGCCTCTACGCCGCCGGCGAGGTCGCCTGCGTCTCGGTCCACGGCGGCAACCGTCTCGGCGCGAACTCGCTGCTCGACACGCTGATCTTCGGCCGCCGCTCCGGCGCCCATGCGGCGCAGCGCGCGCGCGGCGTCGCGATGCCGAAGGCGCCCGCGAGCGTCCTGAGCGACGCACAGGGCGAGCTCGACGGCATCCTCAACCGGGCGACCGGCGGGCGCCGCGTCTCCGCGATCAAGAACGAGCTCGGCGAGACGATGAACAGATACGTGGCCGTCTACCGCGACGCCGAAGGGCTCGCGACGGCGCACGAGATCGTCCGCCGCCTCAAGCAGGAGGCGCCGAACGCCGCGATCGACGACAAGGGCACGGTCTTCAACCAGGACGTGCTGGCCGCGGTCGAGCTCGGGTACATGTTGGACGTGGCCGAATCGATCGTCGTCGCAGCGCAGGAGCGCAGAGAGTCGCGCGGAGCGCAGTTCCGCACGGACTTCCCCGAGCGCAACGACGAGGACTGGCTGCACCACATCACCGTCTCGCTCAACGGCGACGGGCCCGCGCTCGGCACCGCCCCGGTGACGATCACCCAGTGGCAGCCCCAGGCGCGGACGTACTAATGGTGGCCCCTACGGTGAACCCTGACACCCGCGGACGAGCGCAGGCGGCGCCTGGCGGCGTCCTCGGTCGGCGCAATAGCGCTGCTATTGCTGCCTCCCTGCGTCCTTGCCAGGCATCCACCTGCATCTCGCCCGCGGGCGCCATGACTCACCGTAGGAACCACGGAACGAGGATCTGACATGGCCGAGTACACGCTCAAGCTCCGGCGCTACGACCCCCAGTCGGGCGAGGCGCCCTACTACGAGGAGTACAGAGTCGACCTCGAGCCGCATCGCTCGGTGCTCGAGGCGATCCTCCAGGTGAAGGCCGAGCAGGACGGCTCCGTCGGCATCCGCTGCTCGTGCCGCGCCGCGATCTGCGGCTCCTGCGGCGTGAGAATCAACGGCAGACCGGGGCTCGCCTGCCACACGCACCTCGACAAGGCGGCGCAGACGGGCATCAACGCCGACGGCACCACGATCCTCGTCGA
>DATHEP010000331.1:0-2758 GCA_035318525.1 Conexibacter sp. | reverse complement strand
GTCGAGCACGAGCTGACGCACGTCTTCGTCGGCCGCTGCGACGACGAGCCGGTCCCCAACCCGGCCGAGGTGTGCGACTGGATCGCGATGTAGCCGGACCTGCTCGAACGCGACTGCCGCGAGCGGCCGACGGCGTACAGCGCCTGGCTGCTGCCGGTCCTCAACACCGCCCGCCCCCACCTATGGGGCTGAGCAGCCCGCCGGCGCCACCGCGACCGCGACGGCTGTGCGTCTACGCGGGCGCACAGGCGGGGTCCGATGCGCGCTACCTGGCGGCGGCCACGTCGCTCGTCGAGGCCGCCGCGGCCCACGGGATGGGGCTCGTCTTCGGCGGCGGGGGGATCGGCCTGATGGGCGCGCTCGGGGACGCCGCGCTCGCGAGCGGAGTGGAGACGATCGGCGTGATCCCCCGCCCGCTGCTCGACCTCGGTCTCGCGCACGACAGCCTGACCGAGCTGCACGTGGTCGACACGCTGCACGAGCGCAAGGCGCTGATGGCCGAGCTGGGCGACGCCTTCGTCGCCCTGCCGGGCGGCATCGGCACGCTGGAGGAGATCGTCGAGGCGCTCACCTGGGCCCAGCTCGGCATCCACTGCAAGCCGACCGGGCTGCTTGACGTGGCCGGCTACTGGCGCGGACTGGAGCGCATGCTCGACCACACCGTCCGCGAGGGGTTCCTGCGGGTCGAGGACCGCCGCCGCCTGCACTGCTGCGCCAACCCCCACGAGCTGCTGGCGCGGCTCGCACCAAGACCAGAGCAAGAGAGGAGTGGGCATGAGCACGTCTGAGCCGAGACCTGACGACCTCATGAGGCGTTATCGCGATGGGCTGCCTCCACGGGATCCGAGTGAGCGCGAAACGTTTGCGGAGTGGGGGCAGCTCGATGCCGACGATCGTGCGAGTGCGTTCGAAGAGCAGAACCTGGCGTCACAGTACGAGCACTACGGCGGCCCGCTCAGTTGGAGAGGTTATTTGGCGGAGCACCGTCGTGGCCAGGACCTCGAGTCGTTGGGGTACAGCCCCCCGGAGATTCCGGACAAGTACGCCGACGCGCTGGGACCTGACCGAGTGGCGAGTCTCGAACGGGCGATCGAGGACAGGTTCCTGGCCCATGCCTCCTCGCCGCCGACCCGCGAGGAGCTGTCGGCAGCGGCGAGGGAGTTCGGCGCCGCTGCTCGAGCGCTGGGCGTGGAGTCGGAAGCGGGAGCCGTTGATCCCGACGGCTGGCTTCAAGAGCATGGAGAGACGTTCACCGACGCGCTCGCCGCACAGCAGATGTTCCGGCGCGACCGCGAGCTCCCTGACTCCGAGCGGCTGCACGACCAGCCCGAGCCCGACCGCACGGCAATCGCGCAGGCAGTGGACGCGGCGCTCGATGCGGGGCTGGACCCCTTCTGAAGACGGGCGCGCCCGGCGGCGTCGAGCAGCGAGCTTCTCAGTCTTCGATCACGGTCACCGTGATGCCGAGGCCCGGGGCGCGTGCGAGCGCCCGGTCGCACGTGACGAGAGGACATTCAAGGCTGCGCGCGAGGGCGATGTAGAACGCGTCATAGGAGCTGACGTTATGACGCAGCGCCCATGCATCAACGACAAGCGGAGCGATCGGGAAGCGATCGATGTCGGCGTCGATCAGAAGCCGGAGCGTCTGCTGGGCACGCTCGTCGGACATCTCGCCGCGACGGACGTAGCGCGTGATCGCGTGAAGCACTTCGGCGTCGAGCAGCGTCGGTGCCACACCGTCGATCCCCTCCAATGCAGCCCGGACCGCTGCCGCGCGCGGGTGCGCGACGAGCAGATCGACGACGACGGACGCGTCAACGACTGCGTGCGCCACGGTCTACGCGAGCCATCAGCTCGCGATCGCGCTCGTCGCGTGCCTCGCGGATGACCTCGGCAGCGGACTGAGTCACAGAGACCGGCTCCAGCTCGGAGACGCGATCGAGCCAGTCCCGCTTTGAAGGACGACGCTGGTCTCGCTCGATCAGCTTCATCACGTAGTCACGGATCGTCGTACCTTCTTGCTGAGCACGGCGCCGCAGCTCACTGTGCATGGCGGGGGGAACGTTCTTGACCTGGATAATGCTCATGGCATGATCATAGCATGCTACAAGCACCCTATTCATCGCCGGGTCAGACGGCGAGAGGCTCCAGAGCGAACGCCCCCTCCTTTTAGAATTCCTTTCACCTATCCACAGCAACACGCTTTAGCGAAGCTGAAACGATCGACCGGGGGCGGACCGGGCGCGTCGGCAGACCGAGTTGCGTCGAGATGACCGTCTCCGACGAACGTCGCGTCGCGTGCACGTCCGCTGCTCAATTGCGCGATCGCTGAAAGCGTCGCGGTCGCAAGCACACGGGTGGGATTCTCGCTCGCGGAGGCGTCGGGGCAGGCGCCCGAATCACAAACGGGAGAAACCGATGCTGACGACCACGCCTGACGATCCTCCCCCCACCGGTTCGGCCCGGCCGGCGTGGCTCGGCATCGAGTTGCGCTACCTCGCCGCCCTCGCGGCAGTTGCGCGCGAGTGCTCCTTCCGCGGCGCCGCCGACAGCCTCGGCTACGTGCCCTCGGCGGTGTCCCAGCAGATCGCCCGCCTGGAGCACGTCGTGGGCACGCGGCTGGTGGAGCGCGAGAGCGGGATCGCCGGTGTCACGGTGACCGAAGCCGGCGAGCTGCTGCTGACCCACTTCGAGGAGGTGATGCACCGCCTCGACGCCGCTCAGGCGGACATCGAGGCGATCCGCGACGGCCGCGCCG
>DATHEP010000330.1:0-5752 GCA_035318525.1 Conexibacter sp. | reverse complement strand
GGGAGCGAGCCGCCCGAGGTCGCGCACCACCGCGCCGCACGGGTCACGCATCCGCAGCATGACTCGTCGACCTACCGCTACTGCACGAACTTCGCCGTCACCGGCAGCGGTCTCGAAGCGCGCGGGTACGTGGAGGCGCTTGAGCGGATCGGCGACTCGGTGCTCGTCGTCGGCGACGCGACGACGCTGAAGGTGCACGTCCACACCGACGACCCGGACGCAGCGACCGCCCTGTTCGACGCCGCCGGCACGATCTCCCACCTCGACGTCGCCGACATGCACCAGCAGGTCGAGGCGCGCGACGCGAAGCTCGCGGCCAAGCCGGCCGCCAACGGCAGCGCGACCACCTCCGCGAGCGGCCTGCTCGCGGTCGTCTCCGGCGACGGCATCCGCGCGCTCTACGACGACCTCGGGGCCCGCACGCTCGACGGCGGCGCGACGCTCAACCCCTCGACCTACGACCTGCTCGCCGGGATCCATGCCGTCCCGGCCGAGCAGGTGGTCGTGCTGCCGAACAGCGCGAACGTCTTCATGGCCGCCGAGGAGGCCGCCGAGCTGTCCGAGAAGCAGGTGCACGTCATTCGCTCGCGCTCGCAGCAGGCGGGCCTTGCCGCGGCGATCGCCTTCGACCCCACGCGAGACGGGACGGCGAATGCCGCCGCGCTCGACGCGGCGCTGGAGCGGGTCCGCACCGGCGCGGTCGCCCCCGCCGCGCGGGACGACGCCGGCGGCCGCTTCCGCGCCGGCGAGGCCATCGGATTCGTAGGCGACGAGCTGGTCGCCTGGGGCACCCCGGACGAGACCCTGCGCTCCGTCCTCGCCACGCTCGCCGACGGCGCCGAGCTTGTCACCTGCCTCAGCGGCGAGGGCGCCCCCCTCGGCGACGAGCAGGTTACCGCCCTCGCCGACGGCACCGCCGAGCTCGAGCTCACCATGGGCGGCCAGCCCGCCTACTGGTGGCTCATCAGCGCCGAATAGCCGATCACTGTCCGTCTGTGCATCCATGCGATGTAGAGACGGCCAGTGATCCCGCGCTGACCGCCCCGCCGGGCATAGTTGAGCGGCCGATGTCGCCAGCCGCGCCCCCCTCGATGCCCGTGCACTTCGCGACGACCGAGGCGCTCGACAGGAGCGCCCTCGGCGCCGCGCCCGTCCGCCTCCCGCGACCCAGCCGCCTCGCCGAGCCGCTCCCCGGCTCCGACGAGCTCGGCGCCAAGGCCGCCAGAGCGCTTGAGACGCTCGGCCTTCACACAACCGGCGACCTGCTGGAGCACCTCCCCCGCGCGCGGGGCGAGGCGCGCACCGTCGCGACCCTGACGCCGGGCGAGACCGCAACGGTCGTCGTCGCGGTGCGCTCGATCGCGTCCAAGCCCGTGCGGCGCCGCGGCATGAAGCCGCGCGTCGAGGCGACCGTCGCCGACGCGACCGGCTCGATCAAGGTCTCGTTCTTCAACCAGCCGTGGCTCACCCACCGGTATCCGGCGGGAACGCGGCTGCTGCTGACGGTGCGCACCGATCCCAGAGGCCGCGTGTCCGTCACCGCCCATGCGCCGACCGACCAGGAGGTCGCGGGGGAGGGGCAGGTCGCCCAGTATCCGGCGTCGGAGGGGATCGACTCGACGCGCATCCTCGCGCTCGTGGGCGAGCGGCGGGAGCGGCTCGCGGACACGCTGGAGCCGCTGCCCGCCCGCCTGCGCGCGGCCGAGCGGCTGCCCGACCGCCCCGCGGCGCTGACCGCGCTCCACCTCCCGGGCGCCGAGCGGGATCCGCTCGACGGCCGCCGCCGGCTCGCGTTCGACGAGCTGCTGCTCGTGCAGCTCGCGCTGCTCCGCCGCCGCGCGCGGCGCGAGCGCGCGGCCCCGGCGCCGCGGCTCGACGGCCAGCGAGAGCTGACCGCGCGCTGGCTCGCGGACGGCCTGCCGTTCGGGCTCACCGGCGACCAGGAGCGGGCGCTGGAGCAGATCGACGCGGATCTGGCGCGCGAGCACCCGATGCAGCGCCTGCTGATGGGGGAGGTCGGATCTGGCAAGACTGTCGTCGCCCTGTTCGCGCTGCTGCGGGCCGTCGAGCAGGGATGGCAGGGCGCGCTGATGGCGCCGACCGAGAC
This sequence comes from Conexibacter sp., assembly GCA_035318525.1. GTDB lineage: Bacteria > Actinomycetota > Thermoleophilia > Solirubrobacterales > Solirubrobacteraceae > Conexibacter. Next base: position 3,645 of record DATHEP010000330.1, on the reverse strand, counting down.
GCTCGCCGAGCAGCACTTCGCGACGATCCAGGCGCTGATGCCGGGCGAGGCGGTGCCGGCCGCGCTGCTGACCGGCTCGACGACCGCGAGCCGCCGCACCGACCTCCTCGGGAAGCTGGCGAGCGGAGAGCTCGCGCTCGTGGTCGGCACGCACGCGCTGATCGAGCCTGACGTGAGGTTCGCGCGGCTCGCCGTCGCGGTCGTCGACGAGCAGCACCGCTTCGGCGTGCGCCAGCGTGCGGCACTCGACGCGAAGGGCCCGCCCGCGACGCAGGCCGACGCCGGCTCGGAGCGTCTCGCCCCGCACGTCCTGCACATGACCGCCACGCCGATCCCGCGCACGCTCGCGCTCGTCGAGCACGGCGACCTCGACCACACCGTGCTGCGCGAGCTGCCGGGGGGACGGCAGCCGATCCAGACGTTCGTCGCAAGCGGCGAGCGCGAGCGCGAGCGGGCCTACGAGCGCATCCGCGAGGAGCTGCGCGCCGGCCGCCAGGCCTTCGTCGTCTGCCCGCTCGTCGAGGAGTCCGAAGTGCTGCAGGCGAAGGCCGCGCGCGCCGAGTTCGAGCGGCTGCGTACCAGCGAGCTCAAGGACTTCCGCGTCGTGCTGATGCACGGGCAGCTGCGCCCGCGCGAGAAGCAGGAGGCGATGGCGAGATTCGCCGCCGGCGGCGCGGATGTGCTCGTCGCCACGTCCGTCATCGAGGTCGGGATCGACGTGCCGAACGCGACCGTGATGCTCGTCGAGGACGCCGACCGCTACGGCATCTCGCAGCTGCACCAGCTGCGCGGCCGCATCGGCCGCGGCGAGCACGCCTCGCTGTGCCTCCTTTTCGGGCCGAAGGAGTCGGCCCGTCTGAGAGCGCTCGCGGCACACGGCGACGGCTTCGAGCTGGCACGGATCGACCTCGGGCTGCGCCGCGAGGGCGAGCTGATCGGTGTGCGCCAGCACGGCGAGGCGCGCTTCCGCGTCGCCGTCCTGCCGGACGACGCCGACCTGCTCGAGCGCGCCCACGTCCACGCGACCGCGCTGCTGCGAGACGACCCGGAGCTGTCCCAGCCCGAGCACGTCCTGCTGGCCGACGCGCTCGCCGCCGTCTACGGCCCCGAGGCCGCGGCCGCGATCCCGGCATGAGGATCGTCGCCGGACGCTACGGCGGGCGCCGCATCACGGCCCCGCGCGGAGAGGCGACGCGCCCGACGAGCGATCGCGTGCGCGAGGCGCTCTTCTCGGTGCTCGGGCCGCTCGAGGAGTTGCGCGCGCTCGACCTCTTCGCCGGCTCCGGCGCGCTCGGCATCGAGGCCCTCTCGCGCGGCGCGCGGCACACGACGTTCGTCGACTCGGCGTCCGCCGCCATACGCGCCGTCAAGGCGAACCTCGGCGCGCTCGACGTGCCCGCGGAGGCGACGATCGTCCAGCGACAGGACGCGCGCGCCTTCCTGCGCAGCGCACGTGCGGCTCGGCACGAATACGATCTCGTGCTGCTCGATCCTCCATACCGTCTCGCGGCCGAGCTGGGACGCGAGCTGTCGCCCTCGCTGCGTGAGGTGCTCGCCCCAGGCGGGCGCGTGGTGAGCGAGAGCGACCGGCGCGCTCCGCTCGACCTCGATCTCCCGTTGACCGACGAACGCCGCTACGGCGACACACTGATTCGCATCCATGACCGAACTGAGTAACCGCATCGCCGTCTGCCCGGGCTCCTACGACCCGATCACGAACGGACACCTCGACGTCATCGGCCGTTCCTCGAAGCTGTTCGAGGAGGTCGTCGTCGCTGTCGTCAACCTGCCCGTGCGCAAGGGCAGAACCCTCTTCACGACGAAGGAGCGCATCAGCTTCGTCGAGCGCGCGACCGCCCACATGGGCAACGTCCGCGCCGAGCCGTTCAGCAACCTCGTCGTGGAGTTCGCGCAGAGCGTCGGCGCGCGCGCGATCGTCAAGGGACTGCGCGCGATCTCCGACTTCGAGTACGAGCTGGAGATGCACCAGCTCAACCGCCGCGAGGCGCCGGAGATCGAGTCCGTGTATCTCATGGCCTCCTCGCAGTACAGTTTTCTGCGTTCCAGCGGCGTCAAGGAGCTTGCGACGTTTGGCGGGAACATCGACGATCTCGTCCCCGACTACGTGGCAGCACGCTTGAAGGAAGAGCTCGGCCGCTGACGAAACAGAGGTTCCGATGGACGTCCTCGTGCTCATCGACAAGCTGGACGACACCGTCCACAACGCCAAGCCGGTTCCGCTCACGGACCAGGTGCGCGTGGACAAGGAGGAGATCTACGACATCCTCGACCAGATGCGCGCCACGATCCCCGAGGAGATCAAGCAGGCGCGCTGGATCGTCAAGGAGCGTCAGGAGATGCTCGCCGAGGCCAAGCGCGAGGCCGAGCGAATCGTCAGAGAGGCGCGCGAGCGCCAGGAGCGGCTGATCTCCGAGGAGGAGGTCACCAAGCAGGCCGAGCGCGGCGCCGAGGACATCATCGAGGACGCCCGTGCCCGCGAGCGCGAGATCCGGCTCGGCGCGGAGGACTACGCCGACGAGATCCTCAACACCCTCGAGGTCAACCTCTCGAAGTTCATCGCCGCCGTGCAGCGCGGCCGCGAGCGCCTCGCCGGCAAGGACGAGCCGGCCGAAGTCTCCTAACGGCCGGGCCCGAACGCTGCTGCGGGCGGGTCCTGTCGGCTCCGGGTGCGCGCACACCGCCCTTCGGGCGGCGCACGTGCATCCTCACCGCCACCCGCCCGATCGACCGCGGCGTCGCTCGGTGCAAGCTCGCTTGCACGCTGTCCGCCAGTAGCGCAACCCTCGTTGCGTGACCACTCTCTCGCTGCTCCTCGGCATCGCTCTCGGCGGACTCGCGGTCTGGGCTGCGCTCCGCGGCCGCGCCCGTGTTGCCCAGCGCGAGCAGACGGTCGACGCGCTCGTGGCGCCGCTGCGCGACTCGCTCGCCCGCGTCGATGCGAAGCTTCACGACCTCGAGCGCGATCGTGCCCATGCGCGTGGGGCGCTGGACGAGCAGTTGCGCTCGCTCGCCGCCGGCCAGGAGCGGCTGCGCGACGAGACGGGTGCGCTGGTGGCGGCGCTGCGCCAGCCGCAGACGCGGGGACGCTGGGGGGAGCTGCAGCTCAGACGCGTGGTCGAGCTGGCCGGGATGACGGCGCACTGTGACTTCGTCGAGCAGCCGACCGTGGCCGGCGATGCGGGTCCGCTGCGCCCTGACCTCGTCGTCCACCTGCCGGGCGGCAAGCAGGTGATCGTGGACGCGAAGGCGCCGCTGGCTGCGTTCCTCGACGCCTACGAGGCGCGCGACGAGACGGCGCGGACGGCCGCGCTCACCGCCCATGCTCGGCTGCTGCGCGAGCACGTCCGGAGACTCTCGGCGAAGGCGTATTGGGACCAGTTCGACGCGGCGCCCGACTTCGTCTTCCTGTTCCTGCCGGGCGAGCATCTCTACAGCGCGGCGCTCGAGGCGGATCCGTCGCTGCTGGAGGAGGGTGCGCGGCAGAGCGTGCTGATCGCGACGCCGACGACGCTGATCGCGCTGCTGCGCGCCGTCGCCTATGGCTGGCAGCAGGAGCGCGTGGCCGAGGACGCGCGCGCGGTCGCGCAGGTCGGCCGCGAGCTGCACCGCCGACTCGAGACGTTC
>DATHEP010000329.1:0-3367 GCA_035318525.1 Conexibacter sp. | reverse complement strand
AGGCGCCCCGAAAGAGCTCCGGAGGTCCCATGCCAGCCCGCATCGTCGTCGTTCCCGCACTCGTGCTCGCGCTCGCCTGCTGCGCCGCGCTCGCCGCGCCCGCCCTTGCCGACGCGGAGGTGTTGAAGCGCGGCTCGCGCGGCCCCGTCGTCGTCCAGCTGCAGCAGAAGCTCGGCATCTCCGCCGACGGAGTCTTCGGCCCGCAGACGGCGCGCGCGGTGAAGAGCTACCAGGCGCGCAAGGGGCTCGTCGTCGACGGCGTCGTCGGTCCGCAGACGGCGGATGCGCTCGGGATCAGCCTCGCCGAGGTCCGCAGCGCCAGCGGTGGTCGCAAGGTGCGGATCCCGGCCATGCTGGAGCGGATCGCGCAGTGCGAGTCCGGCGGCGATCCGGGCGCGATCTCGTCCGGCGGCACCTACCGCGGCAAGTACCAGTTCGACCGCCAGACGTGGCAGGCGATGGGCGGCTCGGGCGATCCGGCGCGCGCGTCCGAGGCGGAGCAGGACCGTCGTGCGCTCGCGCTGTTGCGCGCGCGGGGCACGTCCCCGTGGCCGAGCTGCGCCGGCTGAGCGCACTAGGTCCTTCCGAACCCCAGCGGTGCTGCCGAGGACCTACGTCGGCGTCGCCTGCGGGGCGGCGCCGGCCTCCTCGGGATCGCCCGGCGGGTCGCCGCGCAGCAGCCAGGCGCCGTCCTCCCGGCGCTCGATCACGCCGCGGCGCGCGAGATCTGACAGCGCGGTCGTGACAGACGGCCGCTGCGCGCCGACGAGCCGCCCGAGCACCTGGTGCGTGAGCGGCAGTTCGAGCACGACGCCGTCCGTGCCGACTCGTCCCCAGCGGTCGGCGAGCCCCCAGAAGAGCAGCTCAAGGCGCGCGTCGACGCGCGTCAGGTGACTCGTCGCCTGGTTCGTCGCGAGCTCGAACGAGCGGCGTACGGCACGCGCGACCACTGCGCTGACGAGCTCGGGCCAGCGGCCCATCACGGCGGTGATGCGACGGTCGAGCACGGCCAGCCGGACCGGCTGCAGCGCGGTCCACGTCACCGTCGGCTTGATCGTCAGGACATCACGCTCCCAGTCCCACGGGCGCAGCAGATCGCCCCGCCCGATCAGCTCGGTGCACGCCGCCTGCGCGAAGGTCACGTCGCGCATCAGCAGTCCGTCGAGCACGAGCAGGCCGAGGCTCCCGCCGCCGCCGTCGGCCGGAAAGCCCGGCTCCCAGCGACCCGGCGGCACGACCTCGACGGCGGCGATCGCGTGGCGGGTCGCCAACTGGACGCTCGTGGGGTCGAGGCCGGCCGCGAGCTCAGGATCCTCCTCGAGCACGCGAACGAACGCATTTCCCGCTGCCATGGCGTACAGCGTATTGGTGTCTTCGCGATGGCGCCAGATCGAACCGCCTGCGCATCGGATCCTGACGCGCGGGCGTCGATCCGGTCAGCAGGCGAACCAGCGGTAGGAGACGCTGGGAGGACTCCTAGCTGCGGGGGACGAGCTGGGCGCGCAGACGCTCGCCGCCCGAATCGCCGAGCTGCTCCACGGTCAGCGCGTCGGTGAGGCGCTCCAGCAGGCAGCCGAGGCCGGGCAGCTCGGTGTCCGCCACGAGCTGTCTCGCACCGCCGGCGACCAGCGGCCCGACGACGAGCTCGAACCCGCGCGCCTGCTCGTCGATCGCGACCTCCAGCGTGCCGTTCTGCACGTGCGCGCCGGCCGCGCCGGCGATCGCGTCGCTGACGATCTGAGCGTCCGACAGGCGGTCGATCGAGAAGTCGGCGCGCGCGGCGATGAGCGACACGACGCGCCCGAGCACTGGCGACCTCCGCTCCGGCGGGCGCAGGCGCAGCACGATCCCCTCGTAGGGCGGGGGCGCAGTCGTCGACGGCTGCATCGTCAGCGGTGGCGCCGTCGCCCCGTCGAGTGCGAATGCGATGCGCATCTCGGTGCCGTGGCGGCCGGCGACGATCCCCACCTCGTCCGACAGCGAGGCGATCAGCGCGAGTCCGAAGCCGAGCGGCGCGCCGGCCTCCTCGCGCGCGGGCAACGGGCGCAGCCCGCGCCCACGGTCGCGCACGCTGAGCACGAGTCGCCCGTGCTCGACGACCATCGCCACCTCGAGCGGCCCCGCCTCCTCGTCGTACGCGTGCACGACGACGTTCGTGCACGCCTCCGTGAGTGCGATCTTCATGTCGGCGGCTCGCGTCGCGTCGACGCCGAGGTCGTCGGTCAGCCCGGCGAGCGCCTGTCGCACGAGCGCGACGTTGGCCGGCAGGGCGGGGAGCAGCAACTGGACGTCGGGGTGCACCTGTGCACCCGTGGGTCCGGGCGTGTCGCCTGATGCCTGTGTGCTGACCCCGTCGCTCACGTCATCCCCCCGTATGAGCGCTCCCGCAGATCGCCAAACGTCCAGGCGTGGCGGCCGGTCTGCGCGCTCGGTCAAACGTTCGGGACGGGGTCATCGCAGGGATTCTCCTCACTGGACCCGATCCGTGACGCGCCGGCCCGCGGCGGCGGCTTCCATGCGCGGAAGCCGCCGCGTCCGCGCCGGCTCAGGCGACCGGCGGGGGAGCGACGGGCGCCGTCGGCGTCGTGACCGCCTCGTCGTCGGGGGAGAAGGGTGGGTAGGTCTCCGTCATCAGCCACTCGTAGGCCGTCGCGCGCGTCTCGTAGGCAAGCGTGAAGCGCATCACGTCGAAGATGCCGCGCGGCAGACGCCCCGTCACGACGATCACGAGCCACGCGAGGACGCTGATCGCGCGTGAGACGAGTTGGACGAAGTACAGGACGATCACGATCGGGATCAGCAGGAAGATGCGCAGCAGCGTCTTCCAGCGGCTGTACTCCGGCAGCGGCGGGGCGATCACCGCGCGCACCGGGTACTGCGGGTCCTCGTCGCCGCCGAACGACGGCCATGCGTCCGTCATCAGCAGCGCGAAGCTGTTGACCCGTGTGTAGTAGTGCAGGGCCTTTGCGGCAAGGTCGTAGAGACCTTGCGGATAGCGCCCGGTGAACACGATCGCGAACCACGCGATCACGACGGCGACAAGTGCCGCCAGCCCCCAGAAGATCCCGACGATCGCCCACGGGATGACGAGGATCAGACGGAAGAACGTCGTCAGCCGGCTGCGCTGCTCGACGTAGTCGGCCTCATAGGCCACGGGGTACATGTCTGAGCACCTCCTGGGTGCGGTTCGAGGCTGTGCGTACCTATCGAACCAGGCTCGGCGGCCGGATTCGTGAATATCCGCACATGTTCGAGCTGGAGGGGTTGGCGAAACCCCCACGGCGTCTGGCGGCGCGCGACCTGCGCGGATGCGGCGTCCTCGCTCGGCGCAATAGCGCTGCTATTGCTGCCTCCCTGCGTCCTTGCC
>DATHEP010000328.1:0-4571 GCA_035318525.1 Conexibacter sp. | reverse complement strand
CAGAGTCCGCGGCGACGGCCTGGCCGACGAGGTGCGCTCGCGCTACGCCGACGAGGTCGGGCAGGTCGACGACGCGGTCGGGCGCTTCCTGCACAAGCTCGACGAGGCCGGCCTGTCGCACAACACGGTCGTGATCTTCGTCGGCGACAGCGGCATCGCGCTCGGCGAGCAGGGCGTCTACGGGCATCCGACGGGCATCTGGCACCGCCGCGTCTATCAGGTGCCGCTGCTGATCAAGGATCCGCGCGGGCGCTGGGCCGGCGACACGAGCTCCTGGTTCGTCTCGACGCACGACATCACGCCGACGATCCTGTCGTACCTCGGCATCACGATCCCGGGCAAGATGGCCGGCGAGGACCTCACGACGCTGCTCGACGACGACGACCTGCCCGGGCGCGCGTACTTCACCACCGCGATCGACTCGCACGTCGTCGTCGGCGACAGAAACTGGCTGCTGATCGGCCGCACCGACGAGGACCGCTGGCGTCTCTACGAGGCGGAGGACGAGGACGACCCCGACGAGCTGCGCTCGGAGACGGTCAAGTCCCCGGAGGTGCTCGCGGAGCTGAAGCGCTACGCGCTCAACGCCGCCGGCGGCACGCTGCCGGAGTTCGGCGACGAGTCGGCGGTCCGTCCGCCGGCCCCGCGCGACCAGGACAAGGCGGTCGCCGACGACGGCACGCTCGACGAGGACGAGCAGGAGGCGAACGAGCTGCGATGAGGCGCCACGGCAAGCACGGCGAGGGCGCCGCCCCGAAGGCCGCGAAGCAGCCGCACGCTCCCAAGGAGCGCACGAACCCGCCCGCGGAGTACCTCTACGAGCACAAGAACAGAATCTTCGGCGTGATGATGATCGGCTGGTTCATGGCGCTGATGGACCAGTCGATCATGAACATCGCGGTCCCGGAGCTGCTCGACGACTTCGAGACCGACCTGCGCAACGTGACCTGGACGGTCACCGCCTACGCGATCGTGTTCGCGATCCTGCTCGTCGGCTCCGGCAAGCTCGCCGACCAGTTCGGGCGCAAGAAGTTCTTCGTCGCCGGCATGTTCATCTTCACGCTCGGCTCGGCGCTGTGTGCGGTCTCGTGGGAGATCGGCTGGCTGATCGGCTTTCGCGCCTTCCAGGGGATCGGCGCCGGCCTGCTCGCGCCGCTCGGCTTCGCGATGACGATGCTCGTCTTCCCGCCCGCGGAGCGCGGCAGAGGGCTCGCGACGATCGCGGTCGTCGCGCTCGTCGCGGGCGGCGTCGGCCCGGTCATCGGCGGCCTGCTGATCGAGGTCGCGAGCTGGGAGTGGATCTTCCTCATCAACGTGCCGCTCGGCGTGATCGGGATCGTGCTCGGGATGCGCTGGTGGCCGGAGACGTACGACCTCACGACGACGAAGCGCATCGACGTCGTCGGGATGCTGCTGCTGGGCGCCGCCGTCTTCTTCCTCACGTTCGGCCTGAGCGAGGGCAATGCGCGCGGTTGGGACAACGCGAGCGTGCTGTTCTTCATCCAGCTGTCAATCTTCCTGTTCCTCGGCTTCTACGCCTCGCAGCGCATCAGCAGAAACCCGATGCTGCCGGCGGCGCTGACGAGAAACCGGCAGTTCATGTCCGCCAACGTGGCGATGCTGCTGCTCGGCGCGGGCGCGCTCGGGTCGCTGCTGATCATCTCGCTCGTGCTCGTGAACCTGTGGGGCTACACGCCGCTCGAGGCGGCGCTCGCGATGCTGCCGATCGGCGCGTTCGGTGGTCTCGCCTGGCCGATCGTCGGTAAGGGCGCCGACCACCTCGCGCCGTACCGCCTCGCGATGCCGGCGCTGCTCGTGATGGCGGCCGGCCTGATCTGGCTGTCGTTCCTGCCGTCGACCTACGAGGGCCAGCTCGACTACTGGCTCGTGCTGCCGGGCGTGGGCCTGATGGGCCTCGGCGTTGGGATCGCGTTCCCGGCGATCAACGTCGGCGCGATGGGCGCCGCCGCGGGGCCGCACGTTGGCGTCGCGTCAGGGCTCGTGAACATGTTCCGGCAGATCGGTGCCGCGCTCGGCATCGGCCTGCTGATCATGGTCTTCACGGTCACGGCCGGCTGGCACTGGACGTGGAAGCAGGACCGCGTCGAGGACACCGCCTATGTCTACGGCGTCTCGAAGCCCGAGGTCGGCGCGCTCATCCACATGAACCTTGCGCAGTTCGCGGGCGCCGTGCACCGCCAGGAGCTCGCGCCGCCCGGCTACGACGGCCAGATCCGTCGCGAGGCCGCCGGCATCGCGCGCGACGGCTACGCGTGGGCGTTCCGCGTGGCGGCGCTGCTGCTGCTGCTGGCGCTGCCGTTCGCGCGCCGCATGACGCTGACGCCGGCCGAGGTGCGCGCGAGAGTGATGGCGATGATGAGAGCCGCCGCCGCAGCGAGAGCCCAGGCCGCGGCCGCACAGGAGCCGGAGCTTGCGGACATCGATCCGGAGGCGGCGGGCACCGGTCCGCCCGGGACGGGGCCGCCAGGTCCGCCGGTGCCGGCGATGGCGGGCGGCGGCGGTGCGCCTGCGCCGGCCGCAAGCGCACCCGGCACCTCGCCGCTCGTTGATGCGCTGCCTGGCACGACGTCACAGGGCGTCGCCGACCGCATCGCCGAGCTGGAGTCAGCCCTGCGCGACCTGCGCGAGCAGGTCGGCAACGGCGACGGCGACGGGAGCCCGCCGCCGTCGCGCGCATGACCCGGCGCTACGCCGGGTCACGTGACAGCAGCGCGTCGAGATCGGCTGCGTGGCCGTGCGCGTCGAAGGCGCCGAATCTGCTGAACAGCCGGTGCTCGGGGCCGTGATAGTCGGACGAGCCCGTCTTCAGCAGGCCGAGCTCATCGCAACGCGCGGCGAGCAGGTTGGTCTGGTCCTCGTTGTGCGTGACGTAGAAGCACTCGACGCCGTCGAGCCCGTGCTCGCGGAAGAGGTCGATCGCCTCCAGCACCTCGGCGTCGGAGTCGAGGTCCCAGTAGGGATGCGCCCAGATCGCGGTGCCGCCGGCCTCGTGGATCCACTGGATCGCCTCGATCACGGTCGGGTGCGTGCGGGCGAGGTAGGCGGGCTTGCCGGGGATCAGGAAGTCGGGCAGGAACGAGGAGACGTCGTCGTAGCCGTGCTCCGCGAGTCTGTCCGCGTTGGCGGGATGGTCGAGGACCGCCTGGGTCAAGTGCGGCCGGCCGATCGGCTTGCCGGCGCCGCGGCGCTTCGCGAGCACCGCGTCGTCGACTCTCCAGCCCAGCTCCTCCAGCTTCTCGGCCATCCGCTCGGCGCGCAGCTCGCGGTCAGCGCGGGCGGCCAGCAGGCGCTCGGCCAGCTTCGCGTCGTGGTGGTCGATCCCGTACCCGAGGACGTGCAGGTCCTCGTAGCGGCCGAAGACCGCGGAGATCTCGGTCGAGGGGATGATGGTGACGCCGTGCTCGGCGCCGGCGGCGATCGCCTCGTCGACCCCGTCGACCGTGTCGTGGTCGGACAGGGCGAGGATCTGGACACCGGCGGCGGCCGCGTTGGCGACGACCTGGGCCGCCGGCAGCGCGCCGTCGGAGTGCAGCGAGTGGGATTGAAGCTCGTAGCTCGGAAGGCTCATGGCGCGCGAGGATATCGGGCGCCCGTGGCCGCCCGCGCCGCGGCGCGCCGGGGGCTCGCACGCTTCTGCTCCGCCGCATCCTCCGAATCTGGGACGATTTGCGCGTGACGACAAGCGCGAACGTGACCTGGCACGAGGGCGTGGTCGAGCGTGCACAGCGGTGGGAGTCGATCGGCACGCGGGGGGCGACCGTCTGGTTCACGGGCCTGCCGGCGTCCGGCAAGTCGACCGTCGCCGGCGCCGTCGAGGCCGAGCTCGTGCGTTCCGGTCGCGCTGCCTACCGGCTCGACGGCGACAACCTCCGCCACGGCGTCTGCGGCGACCTCGGCTTCACCGCCGCGGACCGCGACCGCAACGTGCGCCGCACCGCCGAGGTCGCGCGCCTGTTCGCGGATGCGGGGCTGGTGGCGTTGGTGTCGGTCGTCTCGCCGTACGCCGAGGCGCGCGCGTTCGCGCGCGACCTGCACGAGCGCGACGGCCTGCGCTTCATAGAGGTCTACGTCAACACACCGTTGTCCGAGTGCCAGCGCCGCGACCCGAAGGGCTTGTACGCGCGCGCGAAGGCGGGCGATCTGAAGGGCTTCACCGGCGTCGACGACCCCTACGAGGCGCCGCTCGACCCGGACGTCGAGCTGCGCGGGTTGGATCTCGCGGCCGCCGTCGAGCGGGTGCTGGAGGCGCTCGACGGGGTTGGCGGGGGCGTGGGCGGGCCGTAGGCGCGGGCGGTTTGCCCGCTCGCTCGCGGGCGGCGCGTGCTGGTGGCGCTCCCTGCCCGGGTGGCGTTCCGCTCGGGCGGTCGCGGTGTGCGTCGCGTTGCGGGTCGGCTGGGGAGGGGGTGAGCAGGCTGCTTGCGCGCCGCCCGCGGTGGCGCCTCACGGTCCGCGACGCCCGGCGAGCGTCCGCTTTGCGCCACCGCTCGCGTGGCCTGCGCAAACCGTGACGATCCACAACAGTGAGTGTCGAGAAGAGGGTGATATGGACC
>DATHEP010000327.1:0-15992 GCA_035318525.1 Conexibacter sp. | reverse complement strand
CAAATCTGCTAACGACGAGAAGTCTTGACAGATTTATGAGATCGATTAGCGGATTCCTGCGTCGTCCGCGCCACCCTCGCTCGCGGGCGACCTCGGCCGCGACGCCCATCAGCGGCGACTCGATCAGCACGCGGCGTCTGTATCCGCTGCGTTGGCAATCGAGGGCCGGTCAGCGCCGCACGGCGCCGTCTGCGAAGCGCACGAGTCTGTCTGCGTGGCGCTACGCGGTGCGCAGCTGTTGACTGCCGACGTCGTAGAACCCGTATTGCGCCTCGTCTTTGAGCCCGAGCAGTCGCTGGAGCGAGCCGGCCGCCTGTCGGCCTCCCGGCTCGATCGCCGCGAGGAGGGTTTCGGCTTCGCGGTGATCCTGGCCTCGTGCCCGCCGGCCGAGCGCCTTGCAGCAAGCGGCGTCCGACGCTGCGATGCCTGACATCACGGCCAACGTCGCCGACACGCTGGCGTATTCGAGGTCACCTGTGTCACCGGTTTCGTGCGCAACGAGCGTCGCGACCTCGAGGAACTTGCGCGCATGCTCCAGCCGAGTCCGAGCCTCGGCGATAGAGCACGTCTGAGTGCGCACCGCGCTACGAACCATCAGCGCGCTTCACCGAGCAGCTGGGCCACCGTCGGACCCTGCACGACGATGGCGTCCTCCACCAGCTCGGCGACGATCGGCGGCCGTTCGTCGCGCAGCCGCACCAGATCGTCCTCGCCGATCTCCGCGATCCCGGCGTGGTTTCCCGTCCAGCCCTCGACCAGCCCAGCAAGCTCCTCTCGCTGCGCCTGCCACAGCTCCTGGTCTTCGCCAACGTTCCGGGGTCGAACGACGAACAGGTCGATGTCGCTGTGGGTGTCGCCGTCACCTCGTGCAGCCGATCCGAAGATCGAGACGTGGATCGGTGAGGTCTCCCATCGGCCGATCGCGACCTCCACCCGCCTGACCAGCTCGGTGCGCATTCCTGCGAGCAGCTCGACAGCCGGCGCAGCGAGATGCTCGCGGTTGAGTGTGAAGAGCAGCGCGCGTCCCGCCTCCTGGCGTTCGACGAGCCCGTGCTCTGCGAGCCGGTTCAGCACGTCGAGCACGCCGCTGTGCGAACGGCGTTGTGCCAGCCGCGCCACCTCGCGCCCGGTCAGCGGCCGAGTCGTTCCGGCGAGCACAGCGAGGACGGTGCCGTCGAGCGTCGGGGAGATAGCGGTGTACGGACGCGTGAGGTCCATATGGACACTATACCATCCATATGGATGTAATAGCATCCAATATAGATCTGTGACTGGCTGACTACCCGGCAGTCGCGAGGCGCTTGGCTGCCAGCGCCGTCAGCCGCGCCCGATGGCGGCGCGCGCCGCCGAGCAGGGCGGCGTCGAGTTGGGCGCGCTTGTAGAGCCAGTGGACGTCGGCCTCCCACGTGAAGCCGATGCCGCCGTGCGCCTGGATCGCACTCGCCGTCACCGACGGCCCGGCCCCAGCGGCGGCCGCGGCCGCGAGCGCAGCGGCCTCTGGCAGACGCTCGGGGGCGGCGCCGGCTGCCCAGGCGGCGTAGAGGGCGGTCGAGCGGGCCGACTCCGTGTCGAGCAGCATCTGCGCGCAACGGTTCTGCACGGCCTGGAAGGAGCCGACCGGTACGCCGAACTGTCTGCGCTCCTTCACGTACGCGAGCGTCATGTCGAGCGCGCGCTGCGCGACGCCGACGACCTCGGCGGCGATCGCGGTGCGGACCAGGTCGGCGGCACCGGCGGCGAGCGGCTCGGCGTCGCCGCCGCTCACGCTCGCGTAGCGCCGCGTCGGGTCGATCGCCTCCAGCGGCTCGACGGAAGCGCCGGTCACCAGCGCGGCCTCGTCGCCGTCGAGCAGCACGAGCACGGAAGCGCCGACGCCGTCGGCGCACAGCTCGCGCGTGCCGAGGCCCGCGGTGGACTCCCCGGCAACGAGGGAAGGGAGCAAGCGCTGACGCGCTCCCTCGTCGCCATACGCCTGGATCGCCGCGGCCGCCACGGCAGAAGACAGGAACGGCGTTGCCGCGCACGCATAGCCGAGCTCCTCCAGCAGCGCCGCCAGCTCGACCATGCCGAGCCCCTGGCCGCCGTGCTCCTCGGCGACCGCGATCCCCGGCCAGCCGAGCGACACCAGCTCGTCCCACAGCGCCGGGTCGTACTCCGCGCCCGCCTCGGCGGCCGCGCGCACGCGCTCCCAGGACGAGCGCGCCGCGAGCAGCTCGCGCGCGACGCGCTTGATCTCCTGCTGGTCCTCTGTCAACCCGAATCGCATCAGTGGCTCCGCTCGAAATGTCCGGCCGGAGACGGCGACCGTCGATCGCCGCCATACGGCGTCCTCGACCCTCGCAATACCGCCGGTATTGCTTCGGGTCTGCGTCCTTGTCTGGCGTCGCCGCCGGTCATCCTCTCCATGCCGGACATCCCGAGCGGAACCACTAGCGCAGCCGCGGCAGGCCGAGCACACGCTCGGCGACGATGTTCTTCAGCACCTCGGTCGTGCCGCCCTCGATCGAGTTGCCGCGCGCCCGCAGCAGCTCGAACGCCCACGGCGAGCCGGCCCGCAGCGCGTCCGGGCCGAGCAGGTCGGCGGCGAGCTGCGTGAGCTGCTGGTTCGTGTCCGACCACATCCACTTCGTCAGCGAGCCCTCCGGCCCGGGCTGCCCGTACGTCTCGATCGCGGTCAGGCCGCGGTAGGCAGTCAAGCGCAGCACCTCGGCGCGCAGGCTCAGCTCGCCGAGCTTGTCCGCCACGACCGGATCGTCCAGCAGCCCCCGCGCGTCCGCCTCCGCGATCAGCTCGTCAAGGAGCTGGCGCAGCCGCACCTGCAGGAAGAAGGCGAGCCCCGAGCGCTCGTTCATCAGCGTCGTGAGCGCGACCTTCCAGCCGTTGCCGACGCCGCCGAGCACGTTCGCGTCCGGCACGCGGGCGCCGTCGAGGAACAGCTCGTTGAACTCCGACTCGCCGGTGATCTGCTTCAAGGGCACGATCTCGACGCCGTCCTGCTCCATGTCCATCAGGAAGTACGTGAGGCCCTGGTGCTTCTTCGGCGCGTCCGGGTCGGTGCGCGCGACGAGCATGCACCACTTCGCGTACTGCGCCATCGACGTCCAAACCTTCTGGCCGGTGATGACCCAGTCGTCGCCGTCGCGCACCGCGCGCGTCTTCACCGCAGCGAGGTCGGAGCCGGCGTCGGGCTCGGAGAAGCCCTGGCACCACACCTCCTCCGCCGTGAGGATCGGCACGAGGTGGCGCTCCTGCTGCTCGGGCGTTCCCCACGTCATGATCGTCGGACCGGCGAGCAGCAGCCCGAGCACGTTCGCGGGCAACGGCGCGCCGGCGCTCGCGAGCTCCTCGTAGAAGATCGCCGACTGCGTGATCGTCGCGCCGCGACCGCCGTGCTCGACGGGCCAATGGACTGCTGCCCAGCCGCCCTCGGCGAGGCGGCGCTGCCACTCGCGCCGCCATCCGTAGTGCGCGTCCTCGTCGCCCTGCGGCGCCTCGCCCGCCGGGTTGGCCGCCAGCCACGCCCGCAGCTCGTCGCGGAAGGCGGACTCCTGTGGGCTGTCGGTGAGGTCCATGCGGCACTACCCCTCGCGCACGTCCAGAACGACCTTGCCCGTCGCCTGGCGCGAGTCGATGCATCCCAGCGCGCGCGCGGCATCTTCGAACGCGAAGCGCGCCCCCACGAGCGGCTTCACGTAGCCGCGCTCCATCAGGCGCTCGATCGCGGCACCGACCTCGCGGTTGAAGGCGGGCTTCGGCATCGCGTACGCGCCCCAGCCGGCGCCGATGACCTCGGTGTTGCCGAGCAGCAGCCGGTTGACTCTGACCTCCGGGATCGACCCACCGGTGAAGCCGACGACGACGACGCGCCCGCCCTCGCGCAGCGAGCGCAGGGAGTCGGTGAAGCGGTCGCCGCCGACCGGGTCGAGCACGAGGTCGACGCCGCCGAGCGTTTTCACCTCGTCCTTCCACGGCCCGTCCGAGCGGACGACCTCGTTGGCGCCCGCCTCCCGCGCGACCCGCTCCTTCGCCTCGCTGGAGACGACCGCGACCGTGCGTGCGCCGAGGCCATTGGCGACCTGCAGCGCAGCGGTGCCGACGCCGCCGGCGGCGCCGTGCACGAGCACCGTCTCGCCTTCGGCCAGTCGTCCCCGCGTTCTCAGCGAGAAGTACGCCGTGTGGTAGTTGAGGACCAGCGACGCGCCCTGCGCGAAGTCGAGCGCGTCGGGCAGCTTGAAGGTGAAGAAGTCCGGCGCCACCGCGACCTCCGCGAACGCGCCGAGCGCGGTGAAGGCAGCGACGCGGTCGCCGGGCTGCAAGTCGGAGCCGGCGGGCGCGCTGCGGACCACGCCGCCGACCTCGCTGCCCGGCACGAACGGCAGCGGCGGTCTGAACTGGTAGAGCCCGCGCGTCTGCAGCAGCTCTGGGAACGACACGCCCGCGACGTGCACGTCGACCACGACCGCCTCCTCGCCGGGGGGCGAGAGCGGGTGCGTCGGCTCCGGCTCGGGCAGGTCGACCCAGCGCAGCGCGCCGTCCGGCCCCGTCAGCTCCGCGATCTGGATGGCGCGCATCACGCGCACGCTAGTCGGTTGGCGGGTTCGGGCGCGCAGGCACCATCGACTGCGTCACCGGGCGTGACCGCTTGTCTAGCGTGCGTCTCGCATGCGCATTCGGCGTCATCGGGATGTCGCGACACGGCTGCTCGCGGCGGGCGCGCTGGCCGCGGTAGCGGTCGCCCCGTCGGGATGCGGGGACGCGGACCAGGCGGCGAGCGGCACGAGCAGGGCGGTGCCGCCTCCTGTCGCTGCTGCGCCCGAGGCCGCCGCGCCGCCCGCGACCGCCGGAGGAGGGGCGGGAGCGTTCGCCGCGCCGCGCCGCATAGCGCGCGAGCGCCGGCGCTTCGAGGCGGAGATCTTCGAGGCCGAGATGGACGAGGCGTGCCAGCGCGTGTCCGTGCCGGCTGGCGGCAGCGCCGCAGAGGACGACTCCCGCGCGCGGGCGCAGCGACTGCTGCGCGAGCAGCAGTGGCTGCGCGCGCTGCGCGCCAGGCTCTCTGACGTACGCGCTCCGCGGGCCCAGTCGGACCGCGAACGCGCGCGCGCCTACCGCCGCGCGGTCGCCAACCAGATCCTGCTGGACGGCATCGTCGCGCGCGGCCTGCTCGCGGGCGACAACCCGCTCGGTGTCGACGCCGGCGACCACCAGAACTTCGAGAACCGGCGCACGCGCGCCCGGATCGCGGACGAGCTCCACTCGGACTGCCTGCGCGGGTTCACCGTCGACAACTGACGCGTCGCTCAGCAGACGACGCTGCTCCCGGGGCGCTTCAGCAGCGCCTGCCACCTGCTCGCAAGGTCGGCGCTGGCCTCGGCGCCCGACGACACCTTCGCGACGAGTCGCACGCGGATCCCTCTCTTGAAGATCCAGCAGCGCTCGTGGACCGCCGGCACCTCACCGTCGCTCACGACCCGCCAGGCGCGCAGGTGCAGGACGCGCGGCGCCTCGGGCACCGATCCGTTCGCGAGGTGACCGGCGACGAGCACCGCCGGCCGCTCCGTCCTCTTGGAGAAGACCGCCCATGCCTGCGCGCCGTGGCTCATGACGCAGCGGTCGCTCGGCTGGCATGCGCCGTCGTCATGCTCGCCGCCGTCGAGCCGGAGCGGGGTCGCGCTGCGGTTCTTGTCGAGCGTCTCGGGGTCGAGGCCCCCGCTCACGTCCGGTGGTCGTGGCGAGAGCGAAGCGAGGTTCAGCCGGTCCTCGACGGGGTGCACGGCGAACGGGTGCGCCTGGCGCGTGCGCGGATCGTCGAACGTCCCCACGAGGATGCGCCCGGCGCCCTCGACGCCGACCGCGCATGGGTCGGCTCTGCTGTCGCCGACGCACGCGAGCGTGCGACGAGGTCCGTCCGCCGGGAGGCGCAGTGTCGTCAGGCGCAGCAGGCGGTCCGAGGATCTGCGGTACAGCCGCAGCTCGTCCGGCCGTCCGCAGATCCCGCGATGCACGGCGAGCGCGACGACGGTGTCGTCGTCGATCTTCTCCACGTCGGTGGGGGAGGCGCTGGCGTCCTCGCACGCCGGGCCCGCGCTCTCGAGGTCGGCGACCTGCTGCGCGATGTCGGGCGGCTCCTCCAGTCCCTGGTCAAGCGCGTAGACGGCCGTCGCGGCGAGGCAGCCGACGAGGAGGCTGAGGAACAGCCCCACCGGCAGCGAGGGCATCCAGTCGCGCTTCGGCGTATCGAGGACCGGCCGCGGCGTCGGCCACCATCCGTCCGGCAGGCGCGCCCGCAGCGTGCCGGTCTGCGCGGCGGCGGCCGCCGCGCTCTCCTCCTCCGCGTCGGGCGTGGGCACGCGGACGGCGCGGGCGCGCGCGAGCAGGCGGCGCGCTCGGCGGCCGTCGGGATGCAGGTCGCCATCCTCGGGCTCGTGGAGCAGCGCCTCGAGCTCGTCCTCGCCGATCGTCGCGATCAGTTGCACGCGCGTCCCGTCGGCGGCGAGCCGGTCGAGCACGTCGAGGTCCAGCCCGGCGAGGAAGCGCTCGACGCCGTCGAGCCACAGCACGAGCGGCTCGCCGACGATGCGCGGCAGGTCCGCGACGTGGGCGAGCGTCGTCCGCAGGCCGTCCGCGTCCTCCGGGACGAGCAGCTTCGCGGTCGGACGGGCGGCCAGCAGCGCCTCGTACGCGCTGCGCGTCTTCCCGGCCCGGGAGGGGCCGTAGACGACGACCACGTCGGCTTTGGCGAGCGCGTCGGCGAGCGCCTCGTCGACGGTGCGCGGGACGTAGGTCGGCAGCACGTCGGGCGGACCGCCGGCCGGTTCCGCCTGCGGCGGGTGATCGCCGGTCGGGTGGGCGCCGAGGTCGTAGGGGCTCAGCGCGCCGGCGGCGCGGGGTGGCCAGCAGGCGTGGGCGGCGTCGAGCAGCGCGTCGAGCTCGCGCTCGGCCGCGCGGTCGTTCGCCTGCGCCCGCCACGCGCCGATCAGGATCACGATCAGGCCTGCCGCGGCGGTCAGTCCCACGGTGACCCAGACGCGCAGCCCGAAGGACGGCAGGAGCTCCTGCGAGAGCAGCGTCGCGGTGGCGATCGCCGCGGCGCCGGAACCGGCGTACAGGCCGGCCCTGCTTCTCATCGGGCGGCTGGCCCTCCCATTGCGGGAGGAGTCTTCATCATTCGCGGGCGCGGTGGCGCCGGTTCGCCGTTATTTGGCGCGTGCGCCGCGCAGGACCGTCAGCAGCGCGTCGGCGGTGCCCTCGGCGCTGTGCTCGCCGGTGCCGAGGCGGCGCACGCCGAGGCCGCAGATGAGCGCGACGACGGCGCGGGCGTGGCGTTCGGGCTCGGGGACGCCGAGCGTCTCGAGCGCGGCGGCGGCGAAGTCCTCGTAGGCGCCGAAGCAACGCTGCGAGGCGCTGTGCAGCTCCGGGTCGCGTGAGGCGTGCAGGTGCAGCTCCAGCTCGGCGATCTCCTCGGGGCGGCCGGAGCCCTGCGCGACGATCTGCTCGGCGGCGGCGGCCGCCTGCTCCGGGCTCGGCGTGCCGCCTCCCCGGCCGTCGGCGCTCGCGCCGGCGCGGATCCCGGCAGCGAGCGCGCCCAGTCGCGCGACCTCCTCCTCGGCGTACAGCAGCAGGCTGTCGCGCAGCAGCGCTGTCTGGCTGGGGAAGTGGTAGGTGAGCGAGCCGAGCGCGACGCCGGCCTCGGCCGCCACGCGGCGGTTGCTGACGGCCGCGATCCCGCCGGCAGCGATCACGCGCAGCGTCGCGTGGAGGATCCGCGCGCGCGTGTCGGTCGTCGGGACGGTCGGTGTCAGCGAGACGGAGATGTGGCGAAGCATAGTCCTGGATCGCGTATCGTTCGTTCGAACGACCTAATCTGACCCGGAGCCCGCCGCCATGGACACGACCGACACGACGCAGTCGCCGCCCGACGACCTCGCCTTCGCCGGCCTGCGCGCGCAGGCCGCGCTCGTCGCGTCGGGCCAGGCCTCCTCGCGCGAGCTCGTCGACGCCGCGCTCGCGCGCATCGACGACGCCCAGCCGCAGCTCAACGCCTTCCGCTGCGTGCGCGACGACGCGGCGCGCGCCGAGGCCGACGAAGCGGACCGGCTGCACGCCGCCGGCGAGCGCCTCCCGCTGCTCGGCGTCCCGGTCGCGATCAAGGACGACATGGACCTCGCCGGCGAGTCGACCAACTTCGGCTGCCCCGGCACGTTCCATCCGCGCGCCGGCGACGGCGAGGTCGCGCGACGCCTCAAGGCCGCCGGCGCCGTGATCGTCGGCAAGACGAACACGCCCGAGGTCGGGCAGTGGCCGTTCACCGAGGGGCCGGCGTTCGGCGCCACGCGCAACCCGTGGTCGCTCGACCACAGCCCCGGCGGCTCCTCCGGCGGCTCGGCGTCCGCGGTGGCCGCCGGGCTCGTGCCCGCCGCGGCCGGCTCGGACGGCGCCGGCTCAGTGCGCATCCCCGCCGCCTGGACCCACCTCGTCGGCGTCAAGCCGCAGCGCGGTCGCGTCTCCACGTGGCCGTTCCTCAGCGCCTTCAACGGGCTCGCCTGCATCGGCCCGCTCGCGCGCACGGTCGACGACGCGGCGCTGCTGCTCGACGCGCTCGCCGGCAACCGCCCGGAGGACCCTCACCAGCCGCCGGCGCCGGCCGAGCCGTTCGCGCAGTTCGCGCAGCGCGAGCCGGGCCGGCTGCGGATCGCGCTCTCGACGCGGATCCCGTTCTCGATCGCGCCGGCGACGCTCGACCCTGCCGTGCGCGAGCCGGTCGAGCGGATCGCGCGCGAGTTGGAGGGGCTCGGCCACCACGTCGAGGACGCCGACCCGAGCTACGGCCTCGTCGGCCTCAGCTTCATGCCACGTTCGACGGGCGGGGTACGCGAGTGGGTCGAGCTGCACGTGACGGATCACGCGCAGCTCGACCCGCGCACGCGCGGCACGATGAGGCTCGGCCGCATGCTGAGCCCGCTGCGACGGCTCGCGCACGCGATCGAGCGTCCCGTGCGCGCGCACGTGGGGCGGATCTTCCACCGCTACGACGTCGTGCTGATGCCGACGACCGCGCAGCCGCCGACGCCGATCGGCGCGATCGACGGGCTCGACGCGTGGCCGACCGACAAGCTGATGGTCGCCGCCTGTCCGTACACGTGGCCGTGGAACGTGCTCGGCTGGCCGGGCGTCAACGTCCCCGCTGGCATCACTGCCGACGGGCTGCCAGTCGGCGCGCAGCTGCTCGGCCCCGCCAACAGCGAGGGGATGCTGCTGCGCCTCGCCGCCCAGCTCGAGCGCGTCGAGCGCTGGGCCGAGCGGCGCCCGCCGCACGCCGCCCGCGTCGCTGTCGCCGCAGCGTAGGTCGGACCTTTACTGCAAACCGGTCTCACTGGTAGCGTCGCGGGATGGCTCTGCGCGCCCGCGTCCGTCGCCGCACGCGCTGGCGCAACCACACCGGCAACCAGGGCGTTGACCCGCTGCGGATCGTGCGGCCGGCGAGCCTGCGCGAGGTCGTCGAGCTCGTGCGCGAGGCGGAGGCGGCGGGAACGACCGTGCGCGCGGTCGGCTCGGGGCACTCGTGGTCGGACGTCGCGCTGACGACCGGCTTCCTCGTCGAGACACGCGGGCTCGACGAGTGCCCGGAGGGTCCGCCGCCGATGCTGCACGAGGGGGCGGACCCCGACGCCGACGGCAAGCGCCTCGTGTGGACGGAGGCCGGGATCCGCCTGCGCGAGCTCAACCGCGTCCTGCACCGGCGGGGGCTCGCGTTGTCGAACATGGGCGGCTACGACGCGCAGACGCTGGCGGGCGTGCTCTCCACCTCGACGCACGGCTCCGGCATCCGCTTCGGCCCGATCGCCGACCAGGTGCGCGCGCTCGACCTCGTGGCCGCCGGCGGGATCGTCCACCGCGTCGAGCCGCGCGAGGGTCCGACCGACCCCGCCACGTTCGCCACGCGCTTCCCCGAGCGCGTGCTCGTGCAGGACGACGACGCGTTCCACGCCGTGCTCGTCGGGATGGGCTGCCTGGGGATCGTGGTCGGCGCGATCCTCGCGGTCGAGCCGCTCTACTGCCTGCGCGAGGTGCGCACGCTGAGAACGTGGGACGAGGTACGGGCCGACCTGCTCGAGCGCGTCGTGCTCGACCGCCATCGCCACTACGAGGTGCTCGTCAACCCGTACGAGCGCGACGGCCGGCGGCTGTGCCTTGTGACGACGCGCGACCCCGTCCCGTGCGGGCGGCACGGCGCGATCCGCATGCGCAACCCGCTCGTCGAGCTGGCCTCCGCCTTCCCGCTGACGCCGCGGATCCTCAACCTCGTGCTCGGCCTCTGGCCGCGGATCGCGCCGCGCATGATCGACACGCAGATGCAGGCGATCGCTCGCCGCAGCTACGAGAACGTCAGCTACAAGGTGCTCAACATCGGCAACGCGAACCTGCTCACGGCGTACTCGTCGGAGATCGCCGTGCCGCTCGAGGGCGACGCTCACGTGCGCGCCGTCGAGCGCGTGTTCGAGGTCGCGGCGCAGCGGCGCGAGCTCGGCGAGGCGTTCCACAGCTCGGCCTTCAGCCTGCGCTTCGTGCGCAGATCGCCCGCGTTCATGTCGATGATGCACGGACGCGACACGATGATGATCGAGCTGATCCAGCTGACCCACACGGAGGGCGGGATGGAGCTGCTGGCGGCGCACGAGGAGGCGCTCTACGCGCTCGGCGGCCGCCCGCACTGGGGTCAGGTCAACACGCTCACGGGCAGTCACGAGCTGCTCGCCTCGATGTACGAGCGCTACGAGGACTGGCTCGCCGTGCAGCGCCGCTTCAATGCGAGCGGCGTGTTCGACAGCCCCTTCGCCAAGCGCGTCGGGATCACCGTCTCGCGCTTCGAGGACACGTCGTGAGGTCGCCGTCGATCGCGCGCGCCGCGCTCGCGCTGCTGGCCGCGAGCAACGCCGCGATCGGGCTGCTGGCGTGGCTCGCCCCGCGCACCTTCTACGACGACTTCCCGTTCGTCGGCCATTGGGTCGACCGCCTGCCGCCCTACAACCAGCATCTCGTCACCGACGTGGGCGCCTTCTACCTCGCCTTCGCGGTCGTGATCGGATGGGCGGCGTGGACGCTGCAGCGCGAGCTGGTGCGCGCCGCCTGCGTCGCGTGGATCGTCTTCTCGATCCTCCACCTCGGCTTCCACGCGACGCATCTGGACGGCTTCGGCGCCGGCGACGCGGCCGCCGAGCTGCTCTCGCTCGCGGCCGTCGTCGCGCTGCCGCTCGTCGCCCTGTGGGCGATCAGGGCGCCAGCCGGAACGGCGGGTACTCGTCGGTCACGAGGATGAAGGCGTAGCCGGTCACGCGGTTGTGCCAGCGCCCGACGCCGACGACGTAGTCGAACATCCCGCGCGGATAGCGTCCCGTGAAGAGGATCGCGAACCACGCGACGATCACGACGACGAACGCCCCGATCGACAGGAAGAACAGCACGATGTAGTGGGGGATCGCGAGCAGCCACTTGACGAGCGGAAGCCAGCGGTTGAGGTCGGTCTTCGCGTCCGGCCGCGGCAGCTCGAGCCGAACCGACTGCTGCTCGTCGGTCGAGGGGTATCTGTCGTCGAGCAGCGTGAGGTAGACGCCGACGCGGTTCGCGAAGCGCAGCAGCTCGCGGTTCCAGTCCTGCCACCAGAGCGGGTACTTCTGGCGGAACAGGATCATCAGCAGCGGCCCCGCGAACAGCAGCCCGCCGGCGGCGACGTAGGTCGCCTCGTCGGTGGCCCGACCGCCCTGGAAGGTCGCCCCGCCGACCGTGCCGAGCACGATCGCGATCGGGATCACCGTGAAGATGCGGAAGAACGTCGTGAGGCGGTTGAGGGCGCGGTCGGGGTAGTCGACCGCGAACTGGACCGGGTACTGGTCGGACGGTGGGGGCGGGGGCGGCGGCATCGCCGGCGGTTCGCCCGCGGGTGGCTCGAACGTGGACATGACGGCACGGTATGCACGCCGATGCGCCATCCGCATCCGCCGCTCGCCCGGATGCGCCGACCGTAGTTCCCCGCGATCAGGCGAGTCGCCGATGGACGCGCACCGCCGCGCCGAGCAATCGTGCGTCGGCGCCCACCGGCTCCAGGATGCTGCGCAGGTCGCGGTCGGCGGTCGCGCGCGGCGCGGACAGGTAGAAGCACGTCATCGCCGCGAGCACGGCCGCGTGGTGCGAGGGGTTTGGCAACGTGCGCGCGGCCGCGGCGGCCTGCGACGCGATCAGGCCGAGCCGTTCGGCGGCGACCGCCGAAGAGGGGTAGCGGGCGGCGTAGCTGTGGTTGCCGCTGACGGCGTCGGCGCCGCGATCCGCGACGCTCTCGAGCAGCGTGTTGAGGCTGCAGACCCACGGCCAGTAGGCGGCCTCGATGCGGTCGGCTTCGGACGGCGTGAGCGCCGGGTCGGCGCCGGCCGCGAGCAGCGCGTGCGCGGCCAGCGACGAGCCGGCGGCGGCCGCCAGCTCCCACCATCGCAGTGCCCACGCCGGCGAGCCCTGCGCGCCCGCCCATGCCGCCAGCGGCGCGAGCTCGGTCGCGCCGAGCATCGCCGCGTGGTTTCGGCTCTGGCTTTCGCCGGCGCGCTCCAGCGCGCGCCGCACGCCCGGCGCGACGATTGCGCGCGCGGGGAGCGTCGCGAGCAGCGTGCGCGACGTGTCGACGAGCGTCGCGAGGTAGCCGCCGTCCGCGTGGTACGGGTAGTCCGCGTACCAGTCGGCAGGCGCCGGCGCCTCGCCGAGGATGTCGGTGAGTGCCCGGTGCAGGCGGCGGCTCGTGGCGAGCGGGTCGGCTACCGGCTGCTCGGTCAGCGTGTCGAGGTAGTCGTACATCACCTGGACCGCGACGAGCAGCCGCACGACGCGCCCGCGGTGCGCCGGCGGCGCGGCGAGCGCGAGCAGCGCGGCGCCCTCGGCGTTGCCGTCCTCGTCGTGCAAGGTCGCGCAGGCGAAGCCGCGCAGCGCCGGGTCGGGGATCGCGAGCGCTCGCCGCCGCCACTGCCGCAGCTCGCTCCGGGCGCGCGGATAGACCGTGGCCCAGTAGCGCCACAAGGTTGCGGGCAGGCTGAACGCGTAGCGCCGGCCCTGCCGTGCAGGCGGGAGCTCGGAAGCTGTCATCTCCATCACGTGCGGGCTGGCGCCCGCCGTTGCTGCTGCGACCTATTCCTGCAGAGCGACGCGCGCGGGGACCCGTGTCGCGAGATAGCTTGGCACGAGCACGAGCAGGACCGAGGCAGTTGCCACGAGCCCGAAGCTCTCGAGCGTCTGCCAGCCCGCCGGCGAGAAGGGAGCGGGGAAGCCGGTCGTCAGGCGCAGCCAGCGGCCCAGCAGCAGATGGCCGTAGACGCCGGCGGCGGCGCCCGCGAGACAACCGGTCCCGAGCACGACGCCGGCCTCGATCAGCAGCGCGCGCCGCAACTGGCCCGGCAGGAAGCCGTGCAGGCGGTAGGCGGCGATCGCGCTGCGCCGCTGCCAGATCGCGGCGCCGGTCGCGGCCGCGAGGGCGAGCGCGGCGGCGACGAGCAGCAGCCGCGAGATGATGCTCAGCCGGTCGAGCCCTTCGCGCGCGAGGCCGCGGTACTGCTCGAGGCGCTGGGCGGTCGTCTGCACCTCGAGCGCCCAGCGAGGAGCGAGCGCGCGCTGCAGCGCGGCGCGGGCGGTCGCGGGGTCGGCTCCGGGTGCGAGGTCGACCTCGAGCGCCGTCGGGTCGCGCGTCGCCCAGGCGCGCCGATAGTCGGCCGCGCCGAGCACGATCGCGCCCGGGCCCCAGCCGAGGTTCGTGAGCGTCGCCGCAAGCCGGAACTCGTGCGGGCCGGTGGGGGTCGGGAGCGAGATCGTCCCGCCCGCCTGCGCGCCGCGCTCGCGGGCGATCGCCTCGGAGACGGCGACCCAACCGCCGTCGCCGCTGCGCAGGCGTCGCGTCGCCTCGGCCACGTCGCCCTCGACGAGCTGGCTGGGGGGGATCGGCGTGGGGTTGTGCGCCGTGTGGGCGATCACCCACGCGCGCCGCTCGCCGACGTCGAGCAGTCCGCCGTAGTAGGGCCGCACGTCGGCGACCGCAGGATCCGCACGCACGCGCGCGATCGCGCCCCGAAGCTGGAAGCTCTCGGTCGTCAGGTCATCCCCGCCGGTCGTGACCCACAGGTCTGCGGTCGAGAGGAACTCGGCGAAGTTGCGGTCGAGCCCGCGCACGAGGTCGCGGTGCGCGCCCTCGATCGCGACGCTGCCGAAGACGGCGACGGCGCCGCTCGCCGCGAGCGCGATCGAGCGCACCGTCGTCGAGCGCAGCGCCATCGTCGCGACGCTCAGCATCGACAGTTGGAGGTGGCGCGACACGCGGCTGCAAGCGCGCACCACGAGCGCGAGCAGGGCCGGCATCGACAGCAGCGTCGCGAGCGCGAGCGCCCCGATCCCGACGACCGTCGTGGACGGGACCAGCACCAGCAGGACCGTCGTCACGGCGAACAGCAGCAAGGCTGCGGCGAGCGCGATCCAGCGCGTGCGCGCGCTCAGCGCCTGGCCCGGCTCGCCGCTGTCGCGGTAGACCGCGTCGAGCGGCCGGCGCGGCAGCAGGTCGGCCAGCGGCTGGGCGGCGGCGAGCAGCGTCGCGACGATGCCGCCGCCGAAGGCGAGCGCGACCATGCCCGGCGTCACGACGCGCTGCGAGCCGGTCGGGAACGCGAACGAGAGATACGTCGGTACGGCCCCGAACAGCGTGCGCGCGAGCAGCTCTCCGATCAGCACTCCGGCCGCGGACGCGACGGCCCCGAGCACCACGGCCTGGAAGCCGAGCACGGCGAGCACCTGCCGCGGCGTGAAGCCTTGCAGGCGCAGGTCGGCGACGCTGCGGCGGCGCTCGGGGACCGTCAGCAGCATCGCGTTGAACGCGAGCAGCAGGCCCACGATCGCGCTGATCGCGGCGAACAGCCCGGTCGACTGGTCGTTCGGGCCGGCGGCCTGCGCAAGCACGCGCGACTCGGCGTCCATCGAGGTGACCGCCGCGCGGCCGTCCACGAGCGTCGTCAGCGCGCGCCGGACCAACTCCTCGTGCTGTGGCGCGGACTCGACGAGGATCCGGCTGACGCGTCCCGGGAGGTGTGCGAGCGCCTGCACCTCCGGCAGGTGCGCGACGGCGACGGAGGACTGCGCGAGCGGGCCGATCAGCTCGGGTCCGAGCACCGCGACGACGCGCACGCGCTGCGCGTGGCCGCGCAGGCGCATCGTGACCGCGCGCCTCCGCACCCCGCTGCCGATGAGCTGAGCGGCGTCGGGGCTGAGCCGCCTGGCGACGGCGCTCGGCAGCAGCAGCCCCCGCCGGAACATCACGCCGAGCGTCGGGTCGATGTCGCGCGTCAACGCGCCGCCGAGGCGGGCGAGGCTCGGGTCGACGCCCACGAGCACGATGCTCGCGTTGCCGCCGCGCGCGGACAGCTGCGCGCGCTGCTCGAGCACCGGCGTCGCGTGCGCGACGCCGGGCAGGCGCCGCACGTCGGCGACCAGCCCGCCATCGATCCCCTGCGTGCTGCGTGCGGCCACCTGCAGTTGCGCCGCGCCGCCGATCCCGTCGACGAGCTGTGCGACCGAGCCGCCGATGCTCGCGTTCGCGACGATCACGGCGAACACCAGCGCGACACCGATCGCGATGCCGGTCGCGGCGAGCAGCTCCTGGATCGGGTGCGTGCGGAGGCGCCGACCGTAGAGGTAGAGCAGCGCCCCCGGCCTCACGGCGTGGCGCTCCGCGCGGCGCTTCGCGCCGTCGCGCCGACGGAGGTGTCGGGCGGCACATCGGGCGAGGCGTCGGCGCGGGCGTCGCCGCGCGCCTCGATCCGCCCGTCACGCAGCACGAGCACGCGATCCGCGATCTCGGCCGCCTGCGCGTCGTGCGTCACGAGCAGCGCGCCCGCCCGTCCCTCGCGGCAGATGCCGGCGAGCAGCTCGAGGATCTCCTCGCCGCGCCGGCTGTCGAGGTTGCCGGTCGGCTCGTCGGCGAG
>DATHEP010000326.1:0-2058 GCA_035318525.1 Conexibacter sp. | reverse complement strand
CGCGCGACAGGCGCGCGGCCCGCGCCACCTGCTTCGGCATCAGCGCCGAGAGCTGCCGCACCAGCGCGCGCACGACGCCGAAGCTGCTGTCTGCATCGCCGGCGCCGGCGCGCAGCACCGCGGCGCCGAGCAGCTTGGCCTCGAGCGCGCAGGCGTCGAGCAAGCGCGAGCGGCCCGAGCCGGGCTGGCCCTCGATCAGCAGCCCGCCGCCATCGCGGCGGCCAAGCGAGAGCAGGCGCCTGCGCACGGTGAGCAGCGCACGGTCGCGGCCGATCAGCGGGGGCGCGTTCAGGTAGGCATGCGGCACGCCGATCTCGTCGACCGGCAGGTCGGCGATCGCGCATAGCCGACTCATGACCTCGCCCGCGCTCTGCGGCCGCGCGTTGCGGTCGAGTGCGAGGAGCTGCGTGACCAGATCGCTCAGCGGCGTGGGCACTTCGGGGACGAGCCGCGCCGGCGCCGCAGGTCGCGACCGCCACGCGTCGCGCAGCTCGTGGGTGCGCCGCGCGCGGTAGGCGTCGCGGCCGGTCAGCAGGCGATACGCGAGCGCGCCGAGCGAGAACAGGTCGGCGCGCCCGTCGAGCGTCTGCATCTGCACGACCTCGGGTGGCATGAACGGCGGCGTGCCGACGATCGCCTTTGGCACGCCCATCGACACCATCGCGCCGAAGTCGATCAGCTTGGCCCGGCCGTCCGCCGTACGACGGACGTTGCGCAGTGACACATCGCGGTGGAGCAGACCGCGCGCGTGCAGGATCGCCAGCGACGAGGCCACGTCGCGCAAGAGCGCACAGGCCTCGCGCCACGGCAGGCGGCCGCTCGCATCGAGGTCGTTGCCGTCGAGCAGCTCCATCAGGTAGTAGGGCCCGCGCGCGTCGACGCCGTAGTCGTACACCTCGATGATGCGCGGATGCGCGAGCTGGCAGAGCGTGCGGTACTCGCGCGAGAGCAGCGCGGCGTGGCGCTTCTGCTTCTCGGGATCGGCCGCGACGGCGCGCTTGAGCGCGAGCCGCCGACCATCCTGCGCGTCGTGCACGCAGTAGACGACCGCCATTCCACCGCGACCCAGCACCTTTTCGATGACGTAGCGGCCGGCGATCGCATCGCCGATCTCGTCGCGGTGCGACCGCGGCTCGGGCATGCGTCCGATCTTCGCATCCCGCGACGCGCGAACGAAGGTGGTCGCGGGTGGGCTGCGCGCGCCGACTACGCGCTGCCTGCGCCGCGCCGGTCGGGCTGTACCGCGACCTTCGTGGGCTAAATTCTTCCGAGGTGCGATTCCGGCCAACGGAACCGACGCTAGCTCGCCACACTTCGGGTGAATGAGCTCGACCTCTGCCCGGCTCGCCGTTGCCTTCGCGATCGCGCTTGCCTGCGTTGCCGCGTGCTCTTCACCATCCAACCGAGCGGCGGGCCCGTCCCCGGCGTCGCCGCCGCCCCCCGCGGTCGGGGCTGACGCCGCGGCGAGCCAGAATGCAGAGATGCCCAGCGTCAACGTCGACGCCGGGCTCAAGCCGCGCGACGGCGAACGCTCGGACGGCGGCGCGTCCCCCGCGGGCAGCGGCGGCGGCGGTGCGTCGGGCAGTGGGGGCGCCGCTGTGGCCGGCGACCCGTCTCACGGCGGCACGATCACCTTCCAGGACATCGGCGCACCCGGTTTCTATCCGAGCCGGCGCGATCCTTCATCCGGCGAGTGCACCGCGTATCAGCGCGACGCGTGCTGTATGGCTCGACACGAGATCGCATCCGACGCCCTGACGCCGTGGAACGAAGAGCTGATCATGACCTTGCGCGGACCGCTGCTCGCGCAACGGATCAGTGTCTACCAGCCGTCCTCGTCGGCGGGACAATGGGACCGCGTGGCCGACTGGGACGTGCGTGCTGCCAGCGAGGCGCGCGGCGTCGCGTTCGACGGCGATGCGACGCGAGCGGCGGCGTTCGTCGGCACCGTCGGCGATCAGTGCCTGGTCGATGTCATGAGCAATCGCGAGTTCCCGTGCGGCCCCAACAGCAGTCCGTACTGTCCCGCGCCCACCGACGACCGCTACCGTGGCTACG
>DATHEP010000325.1:0-4754 GCA_035318525.1 Conexibacter sp. | reverse complement strand
CATGGAGGTCAGCAACCGACCCATGCGACGGTTGTCACTTGAACGCAGCCGGTCATGCTGGGAAGCTGAGAAGCATCCCATCCGTAGGACCCGTATGAGGAGGACGCGTCATCCACACCTGTCGCATCGCGACGGGGTGCTACACGCGAGGCCGGGGACGCCCCGCGCGTAGGTCGTTGCACGCCGTCGCGGTCCTCACCCGCCATTCGGGGGGCACAACGTAGGAGGAGCAGATGTGCAAGACGGCACGGGAGTTCGTCACCGGACTCGGTGAGTGCGTGAGCGAGTACGAGACGGTGCTCGAGGGCGCACGCAAGCTCGCCGACCTCGGCGTCGACGCGCTCCCGATCTGTGGCGAGGACCGCAGCGTCCTCGGCATGCTGTCGGAGCGCGACGTCGTTCGCATCGTCGCGCAGCGCCGGGACCCGGACGCAGTCCGGATCGGCCGCCTGCAGGTCGAGGCGGTCACCGTGGTGGAGGCCGATGCGCCGATCGACGACGCCTGGACGACGATGATGGAGCACGACCTCGCGCGCATGCCGGTGACCGACGATGGGCGCCTGATCGGCGTCCTGTGCAGGCCCGATCTCAATGGGCACGAGGGCGAACCGGTCGCCGTACCGACGGTCGTGACGGTCTGAACGAAAGGTTGACGCGGCCGGGACGGATCCCATCCGCACGCCCCGGCCGCGTCGAGCGCAAGGCTGGCACGTAGCCTCGCACCGGGTTCCTGCGCCGGCCGAAAGGCACGGACGCATGGAACGGGCAAATAGACGAGCGCGCGCCTGAAAACTATAAACAAGCCCGTCTTTTGTTGTCAACGAGCCCCGCAACGGTTAATGTCGGCGCTATGGGGGCTTCACCGACATCCTGCGACGCGATCCGAGGAACCGGGATCGCGCGCGGCGATCGGCGAACGACAGCCGGTGACAGCCGGCTGGAGGACGCCGATGTTTCCTGAGCAGGTCTATGGTCGCGCGATGCCGATCGCCGCAGACCGCGTCCCGGAGCGTTTGCCGCGGGGACGCCACGGCCTTCCGCGTCGCTTCATCGTCCACAACCAGCGCGAGCGGATGCTGCTCGCTGTGGCCGAGGCGGTCGC
Organism: Conexibacter sp.; assembly: GCA_035318525.1. GTDB lineage: Bacteria > Actinomycetota > Thermoleophilia > Solirubrobacterales > Solirubrobacteraceae > Conexibacter. The sequence goes on along the minus strand of DATHEP010000325.1, from coordinate 3,652 downwards.
TGAGCAGGGCTACGCGACGACCACGGTTGCCGACATCATCGCCCGCGCCCGGCTCTCACGTCGCACCTTCTACGAGCACTTCGCGGACAAGGAGGAGTGCTTCCTCGCCGCCTACGACACAGTCGTCGAGCAACTGCTGGCGGCGGTCGGGCAGGCCTACGAGCAGGGCGACGGCTGGACGCAGAAGGTCCACGACGGGCTCGAGACGTTCCTCGCCTACCTGGCAGCCGAGCCCGCCTTCGCGCGCATGTGCATTGTCGAGGTCGTCGCGGCCGGTCCCGAGGCACGGGGTCGACGCGATGCGGCAATGCGGGTCTTCGTCGACTTCCTCGAACCAGGTCACGCGGAGGCGCCGAGAGGGATCGTCGTGCCGGCGTTGGCCGCCGACGTCGTGGTCGGTGGAATCTACGAGATCATCTACTCGCGCCTGCAGCGCAATGCCGCCGACGAGCTGATCGAGATGCTGCCGGAGCTCTTGTACTGCGCGCTCGTGCCGTACGTCGGGCACCGCACCGCGGAGAAGGCAGTGCGCGAGACGCAGCAGCGCGCCGGCGCCTGAGCGGGCGTCGCGTTCGCGATGGCCGCCTGCGCCCACCTCGACCAGGTTCGGCTGCTGGAGCCGGCCGAGCCGGTGCGCGGCTGTGCGCAGTGCCTCGCGGAGGGCGACACGTGGGTCCATCTGCGGATGTGCCAGACGTGCGGCCAGGTCGGCTGCTGCGACGACAGCCCGAACCGCCACGCGACCGGGCACCACCGAGAGACCGGCCACCCGGTCGTCCGCTCGGTCGAGCCGGGCGAGGACTGGTCCTGGTGCTACGAGGATCAGCTGATGTTCCGCCTCGCTCGTAGATAGCCCCGTCCGAGCGCGCAGCCTGAACTCCGGCCGCGACGAGCGGAGTGCCTTCCGCGTATCATCGAGACAGATGGCGCTGCAGATCGAAGACCTCGTGAAGCGCTATCCGACGGGCACCGAGGCGCTGAAGGGCGTCTCGCTCTCGATCGAGGCGGGCGAGTTCTTCGGCCTGCTCGGCCCCAACGGCGCCGGCAAGTCGACGCTCATCCACTGCACGACGGGGTTGGCGTCACCGACCTCGGGCTCGATCCGCGTCTTCGGCCATGACGCGATCGACCACTACGAGCAGGCGCGCCTCGGCGTCGGGCTGGCGCCCCAGGACGTCAACCTCGACTGGTTCCTGACCGTCGAGGAGACGCTCGACTACCACGGCGGCTACTTCGGCATGCGCCGGCGCGACCGCAAGGAGCGCAGCGCCGAGCTGCTCGACGCCTTCTCGCTGACCGAGAAGAAGGACGAGCGCACGCGCACGCTGTCCGGCGGGATGAAGCGGCGGCTGATCCTGGCGCGCGCGCTCATGCACCGGCCGAGACTGCTGATCCTCGACGAGCCGACGGCCGGGGTCGACGTCGAGCTGCGGCTGGAGCTGTGGCAGTACGTGCAGCGCATCAACGCCGAGGGCACGACGATCCTCCTCACGACGCACTACCTGGAGGAGGCGGAGCAGCTGTGCGACCGCATCTCCTTCATCAACGGCGGCGAGATCGTCGCGACCGGGTCGAGCGACGAGCTGGCCGAGCGCTTCGGGGTGTCGTCGCTGGAGGACGCATACCTGGAGCTCGTCGGGCGCAAGGAGCTCTCGCGTGCGCATCTCGCGAGCGAGGAGGCGGCGTGAGCAGCGGCACGGTCACCGAGCCGCGCGAGCAGGAGCGCGAGGGCGTCCTGCGTCTCAGCCCGCGGCAGATCCGCTTCCTCGCGCTCGTACGGCGCGAGTGCAACCGCTTCCTCAAGATCAAGCGCCAGACGATCGGCGCGCCTCTGCTGGAGACGTTCCTCTACATCTCGGTCTTCGGGGCGGCGCTCGGCTCGCGCATCAACGAGCTGCACGGCTTCGACTACGTCGTGTTCGTGATCCCCGGCCTGATCATGATGGCGTGGGCGATCAACGCGTTCGCGAACAACTCGTCCTCGATCCTGCAGCAGAAGTTCCAGCGCGCGATCGACGACCAGCTCTCCTCCCCCGCCTCGCCGATGGAGCTGCTGCTGGCGTTCTCGCTCGGCGGCTTCCTGCGCGGACTCGTCGTCGCGATCCTCACGTTCGTGGCCGCCTCGCTGCTCGTCGACCTGCCGGTCGAGCATGTGCTCGTGTTGATCCCCGGCCTCTTCCTCGTTGGCTTCTTCTTCGCGCAACTCGGCGTGTTCGTCGGCGTGCGCGCGGAGCAGTTCGACGACGTGGCCGTGTGGCAGACGTTCGTGCTGACGCCGCTGATCTTCCTGGGCGGCGTCTTCTACTCGGCCTCCCTGCTGCCGCAGCCGTTCGAGACGCTCACCCACTTCAACCCCGTCTACTACATGATCGGGATCGTCCGCTACGGCTTCCTCGGCTACAGCGAGACCGACGTGGCGCTGTCGCTGCTGGTGCTCACGGCCGCGGTCAGCGTCCTCGTCGCGCTGAACTACCGGCTGTTCACGCGCGGCACCAGCCTGCGCGCGTAGGCGCGTCCGGGACCCGGCCGCTCGCCGATGGACCTCCACGTGCGCGTCATCCCGCGCGCACGCCGCGACGAGGTCGCCGGCGAGCGCGACGGGCGCGTGCTTGTGCGCGTCACCGCGCCGCCCGTGGACGGCAAGGCGAACGCTGCGGTGTGCGCGCTGCTGGCGGACCTGGCCGGCGTCGCGAAGGGCGCGGTGAGCGTGGTCCGCGGCGAGACCTCGCGCGACAAGGTCGTGCGAATCGAGGGCGTCGACGACGACGCGTTCCTTCGCCGCTAGGGGACGAGCACGACCTTCCCGACGTTGCGCCGCTCGGCGATGATGCGGTGCGCGTCGGGGGCGCGGTCGAACGGGACCGCGTCGGAGACGACCGGTCTGACGGTGCTGTCGTCGATCAGCTCGGCCAGCGGGTCGGTCCACGGCTGCAACGTGCCGCGGTCGTCCCACAGGCGCAGCATGTTCAGGCCGATCACGGCCTTCGACTCCGACATCTGTCTGATCAGGTCGAAGCCGCGCAGCATCCGCAGGGCCTGCGGGGCCGCCTTCAGGAGGTTTCTCTTCTCGCCCTGCTGGACGACCGAGGCGCCGAACGCGACGAGTCGGCCGCCGGGGCGCAGGAGCTTGTAGGACGTCTTGAACGAGGCGCCACCGATCGCGTCGAAGACGATGTCGAAAGTGCCTTCCAGTCCCTTGTCCCAGCCGCCGCGGGTGTAGTCGTGCGGGACGTCGACGCCGTTGGCGCGGCAGGCGTCGTGCTTGCCCGGAGACGCCGTGCCATGGACCTCGGCGCCGTGGCGCTTGGCGATCTGCGTCGCGGCGATCCCGACGCCGCCTGCCGCGGCGTTGATCATCACCCGCTCGCCGGCGCGCAGGCTGCCGTAGCCGAGCAGGCCGGCCCAGGCCGTCGCGTAGTTGACGGGGATCGCGGCGCCCTGCTCGAAGCTCAGGTGGTCGGCGAGCGGCACGATCGCACCCACCGGCACGACGACCTGCGAGGCGTAGCCGCCGAAGCGCGTGCCGGCCATCACCCGTGCGCCCACCGTGACGTCCGTGACGTCGTCGGCGACCTCGGCGACGGTGCCGGCGACCTCGTAGCCGACCACCATCGGCGGCTTCGGCGCGTCGGGGTACATGCCGGTGCGGGCC
>DATHEP010000324.1:0-4871 GCA_035318525.1 Conexibacter sp. | reverse complement strand
GACCGGGCGCAACTTCGCCGCCGGCATGAGCGGCGGCCTGGCGTTCGTGCTCGACGAGGCCGGCATGTTCGCCAGGCGCTGCAACCCCGAGATGGTCAACCAGATCGAGCCGCTGGACGAGGGCGACGAGATCGAGGTTCGCGCGCTCGTCGCCGAGCACCTCGAGCGCACCGGCTCACCGGTCGCACAGCGCGTGCTCGACGAGTGGGACGCGCTGCGCGAGCACTTCGTGAAGATCTACCCGACGGACTACAAGCGCGTCCTCGCGCAGTTCGCGGAAGAGGAGAAGCAGCGCGACAACGAGGCCGTCTCCACGGGTGGCGAGGGGTTCGTCGATGGGTGAGCTTGGCGGTTTCCTGAGAATCGAGCGGGTCGGCTTCGACAAGCGCGACCCGACGCAGCGCGTCGGCGACTACGAGCAGTACTTCGAGCTGCAGCCGGAGGAGGAGCTGCAGAAGCAGGGCGCGCGCTGCATGGACTGCGGCATCCCGTTCTGCCACGAGGGCTGTCCGCTCGGGAACCTGATCCCCGACTGGAACGACCTCGTCTACCGCGACAAGTGGGAGGACGCGATCGTCCAACTTCACGCGACGAACAACTTCCCCGAGTTCACCGGCCGCATCTGCCCCGCGCCGTGCGAGTCGGCGTGCGTGCTGGCGGTCAACGACGACCCGGTCACGATCGAGCAGATCGAGCTGTCGATCGTCGAGCGCGCATACCAGGAGGGCTGGATCGTCCCCGAGCCGCCCGACCGCCGCACCGGCAAGACGGTCGGCGTCGTCGGCGCCGGCCCGGCCGGCCTCGCGGTCGCCGCCGAGCTGAACAAGAGCGGCCACACCGTCACCGTCTACGAGCGCGACGAGGGTCCCGGCGGCCTGATGCGCTTCGGCGTGCCCGACGCGAAGCTGCCGAAGTCGGTCATCGACCGCCGCGTCGCGCTGCTGGAGGCGGAGGGCGTGCGCTTCGAGCACGGCGTCGACGTAGGCAGCGACGTGACGGCCGCCGATCTGCGCGAGCGCCACGACGCGGTCGTGATCGCGATCGGCTCGCGCGTGCACCGCGACGTCGAGGTCGAAGGCCGCGAGCTGGACGGCGTCCACTTCGCGATGGACTACCTCTACCAGCGCAACCGCTTCGTGGCGGCGCAGGAGGGGCGCCCGACGCGCGCGCCCGAGCCCGGCACGGAGATCGTCGCCGCGGGCAAGCGCGTCGTCGTGATCGGCGGCGGCGACACCGGCATGGACTGCATCTCGAACGCGCGCCGCGAGGGCGCTGTCGAGCCGAAGATCCTCGACGTCTACCAGCAGCTCGACCCGAGCGGGCGCGACGCCCGCACGCCGTGGCCGCTGCCGCCCAAGCGCACGCCCACGACGTACGCGCTCGAAGAGGGCGGCAAGCGCTGGTGGGGGACAGAGGTCACCGGCTTCGAGGGCGCGGACGGGCGTGTGACGAAGGTGCACGCGCGCCGCGTCACCGGCACGTCCTCGCGCGACCTGCAGCCGGTCCCGGGCAGCGAGTTCAGCGTTGACGCGGATCTCGTGCTGATCGCGATCGGCTTCACCGGGCCCGAGCAGGAGGGCGTGATCGAACCGCTCGAGCTCGAGCTCGACCGGCGCGGCAACGTCCGCACGCGTCAGACCTACCGCACGACCCAGCCCGGCGTCTACGCCTGCGGCGACGCGCGCGTCGGCCAGTCGCTCGTCGTCACCGCGATCGCCGAGGGACGCAAGTGCGCCCGCATCGTCAACAAGGACCTCGGCGGCAGCCCGATGGACGCCGATCGCGAGCAGCTCTCGATCGGCGCCTGGAGCGGCGTCGAAGACCACACGCTGCGTCATGAGGCGGAGGCGGCCGGCAGCGTGCGCCTCGGCGACGAGTTCTTCAGCGGTCCCGGCGGCACCATAGCCTGACGAAAACCTCGGATCGTGCGGATCGTGCACGAGTTCGCACCCTGGATCTTGCGCGTTCTGGTGCCCGCCGCACCGCGATCTGCGGCTTTGCGAGGTATCCTCCTCCGGCAGGGCGTTCTGCGTCCTGCATCCGCCGGAATCGTCTCCCCCACGATTCCCGGCTGCGGAGGGTCCGGATGGATTCGGGCCCTTCCGCGCGTTAAGGACCAGTTTCGGTCGGTCCTGGGACCATTCGCTCCGTGATCGCCTCGATCGGCAGCGACCTCGACCAGTTCTTCGACTCGGTCGGCACGTTCTTCTCGAACCTCGCCGGTCTGAGCTGGGGGCCGCTGCTGCTCGCGCTGCTGTGCTACGCGGCCTACCTGACGCTGCGCTCGCGCGCGATCTTCAACGCGGTCCAGGCGGCCTATCCGATCGAGCACGTGCGCTGGCGCGACGTCTGGGGCGCCTACGTCGCCGGCGTCGGCATCAACCAGGTGTTCCCGCTCGGCGGCGGCACGCTCGTGCAGTACTTCCTCACGCGCATCTCGATCCCGGCCTCGAGCTACCCGGCGATCATCGCGGGGATCTGGTGCGGGCTCGTGTTCGACTGGGGGGTGAACCTGCTCGTGCTCGCGTTCGTCTTCACGCAGGGCGTCTTCCCGAAGCCGCCGGACTTCTCGGAGCTGCCGGCGTTCGACCTCGCCTTCCTCGCCTCGCACCCGCAGTTCGCGCTGTTCCTGCTCACCGCGCTCGCGATCGGCGTGCTGGTCGCGTTCGCGCTGCTGTCGTCGCGCGTGAAGGCGTTCTGGGCGCGCGTGCGGCAGGGCTTCACGATCCTCACCGACCGCGACCGCTACCTGCGCGAGATGGTCACCTGGCAGGCGGCGGCATGGGTCGCGCGCTTCGCGGCGTACTGGTTCGTGCTCGACGCCTTCCACATCGGCGGCTCGGTCGAGAACGTGCTGCTCGTGCTCGGCGTGCAGGTCGTCGCGATGCTCGTGCCGTTCACGCCCGGTGGCGCCGGCGTGCAGCAGGCGCTGCTGCTGACCGTCTTCGCCGGCGCGGCGACGGCGGCGGAGGTGGCGGCGTTCTCGGTCGGCCAGCAGATCGCGCTCGCGGCGGCTGCCGTCGGCATGGGATTTGCAGCGCTCGTGCTGATCTTCCGCTTCCGCAGCTTCAGAGAGGTCGTGCGCCGCGGCCGCGAGCACCGGCGAACGGAGGACGCCGCCGTGGTACCGTGAGCAAAGTGACGCCTGCGTCAACTTCGCTTCCGTCCGTCTGCGTCATCGGCGCCGGCTCCTCCGGCATCGCCGCCGCGAAGGCACTGCACGAGCGCGGGATCCCGTTCGACTGCTTCGAGAAGTCCGACCGCGTCGGCGGCAACTGGGTCTTCGGCAACGTCAACGGGATGTCCTCGTCGTACCGCTCGCTGCACATCAACACGTCGCGGACGCGGATGGAGTACACGGACTTCCCGATGCCGGAGTCGTATCCCGACTTCCCGCACCACACGCACATCGCCGCCTACTTCGACGACTACGTCGACCACTTCGGCTTCCGCGACCGCATCGCCTTCGAGACGGGCGTCGAGCGAGCGGAGCGCGGCGCGGACGGCGTCTGGACGATCAGGCTCGACACGGGAGAGACCCGCCGCTACGACGCGCTCGTGGTCGCCAACGGCCACCATTGGAACCCGCGCTGGCCCGAGCCGGCGTTCCCGGGCAGCCTCGACGGCGAGCAGGTGCACGCTCACTTCTACGTCGACAACGAGCCGTTCAAGGGCAGACGCGTGCTCGTCGTCGGGATCGGCAACAGCGCGATGGACATCGCCGTCGAGTCGAGCTTCGTGGCCGAGAAGACGATCCTCTCCTCCCGTCGCGGCGCACACGTCATCCCCAAGTACCTGTTCGGTCGCCCGCTCGACCAGATCGGCGTCAACAAGCTCACCGGCGCGCTGCCGTGGGCGTTTCGCAAGGCGATCTTCACGAGCTTCTACCGCGTCGGCGTCGGCCGCATGGAGGACTACGGCCTGCCGAGACCCGACCACGACCTCGGCGACGCGCACCCGACGATCTCGGCCGACTTCCTCAACCGCATCGCGCATGGCGAGGTCGCCTGGAAGCCGAACATCGCGGAGCTGCTGGGCGACCGCGTGCGCTTCGAGGACGGCTCCGTCGAGCCGATCGACATGATCGTCTACTGCACCGGCTACAAGGTCACGTTCCCGTTCTTCGACGATGACTTCATCAGCGCGCCGGAGAACGACCTGCCGCTGTTCCGCCGCGTCTTCCACCCGCAGATCGACAACGTCTTCTTCGCCGGTCTGCTGCAGCCGCTCGGCGCGATCATGCCGCTCGCCGAGGCGCAGGGGCAGTGGATCGCCGCCTACCTGCGCGGCGAGTACGCGCTGCCGGCTGCTGTCGAGCTGCGTGAGGACATCGAGCGGGAGCGCGCGAAGATGTTCAAGCGCTACGTCGCCTCCAAGCGCCACACGATGCAGGTCGACTTCGACAACTACCTCTACGCGGTTGCCCGCGAGCGCCGTGCCGGCGCGCGCCGCGTACGGGAGCACGGCTTCCGGCTGCCGGTCCCGGGACGCGCCGCCGCCGAGCTTCTCGCATGACCCAGCTCGCCGTCGGCAAGCGCGAGCTGACGAAGGCGCACAACCGACGGGCGATCCTCGACGCAGCCCAGGAGATCTTCACCGAGATCGGCTACGGCGCCGCCAGCATCCGCGACGTCGTCCGGCGCAGCGGCCTCGCGGCGGGGACCTTCTACAACTACTTCCCCGACAAGGCGTCGGTCTTCCAGGCGGTGCTGGAGGAGCACACGACCGAGCTGCGCCGCCGGCTGCGCGAGGCGCGCGCCGGGGCGACCGACGCCGAGACGATCGTGCGCGAGGGCTTCGCCGTGTACTTCTCGTTCATCGTCGAGGACCGACATCTGTTCGAGATGCTGCGGCGCAACGCGGGCACGGTG
>DATHEP010000323.1:0-2800 GCA_035318525.1 Conexibacter sp. | reverse complement strand
TGCTGACGATCCGCCGCTTCCGCCGGCGCGGCTTCACCGCCGACGAGCTGGTCGCCAACGGCACGCTGACCCGGCCGCTGCTCGACTTCCTGGCGCGCGCGGTGCGCGCCCGCGCGAGCGTGCTCGTGTGCGGCGGCACCGGCTCCGGCAAGACGACGACGCTCAACGCCCTGTCGGAGTTCATCGGCGCCGGCGAGCGCGTGGTGACGATCGAGGACGCCGCGGAGCTGCGGCTGCGCCAGCCGCATGTCGTGCGGCTGGAGGCACGGCCGGCGTCGCTGGAGGGCCGCGGCGAGGTGACGATCCGCCGGCTCGTGCGCAACGCGCTGCGGATGCGGCCTGACCGCATCGTGGTCGGCGAGATCCGGGACGGGGCCGCGCTCGACATGTTGAGCGCGATGTCGAGCGGGCACGACGGCTCGCTCTCGACCGTGCACGCCGGCTCGCCGGAGGAGGCCCTGCGGCGTGTTGAGACGCTCGCGCTGATGGCCGACGTGGCGCTGCCGCACGCCGCCGTGCGCGAGCTGGTCGCGGGCGCGATCGACCTCGTCGTCCACCAGCGCCGCGAGCGCGACGGCCGCCGCCGGGTCGTCGCGGTCAGCGAGGTCGTACGGATCGCCGGCGGGATCGGGACCCGCGAGCTGTACGCGCTGCGCGGCGAGCGGCCGTGCTGGCGCACGCCGCTCCCGGAGGCGCTGGCGGCGCGGCTGGCGGCGGCTGCCGAGGCGTCGCCCGGAGCCGGCGATCCGCTCGCGCGCCTGGAGCAGGCGCGCCGCCGGCTGCGCGCGGCGGCCATGCCGCCGGCCGGCGATTCCACGTGAGCGGTGCGCTGCTCGCCGCACTCGCGGCGGCGCTCGGCGTGCTCGCGCTGTGGGATCTGCTGGCGGCGGCTGAGGCGCTCGCGCGCGGGCGGCGGCTCGGCGCGCTCGCCGACGTGCTCGCGCCGCTGGTGCGCGCGCGGCGCGCGGGCGTCGAGCCGAGCGCGCCAGAGCGGCGGCGGCTCGCGCTGACGGCGACGCTCGCGCTGCTGGCCGCCGGCTGGTTCGTGGCGGGAGCGCTGGCAGGCGCGGTCATGGCCGTCGCCGGGCCGTGGGCGCTCGGCGTGCTGGTGCGGCGGCGCCGGCGGCGGTATCGGAGCGAGCTGGAGCGCGCGGCGCCGGCGGTCGCGCGGGCGGTCGCCGACGCGCTCGCCGCCGGCCACTCGATCTCCCGTTCGCTGGGCGAGGCGGCACGCGGCGTCGACGGCGCGGCGGCCGTGGAGCTGCGCGCGATCGCTGCCGGGCTCGTGCTCGGCCAGTCGCTGGAGCGTGCGCTCGCGCGGTTGCAGGCGCGGGCCGGCAGCCGTGCGTATGACACGCTCGCGACCGCGATCCTGCTGCAGCGCGACGCCGGCGGCGATCTCGTCGGGCTGCTGCGCGAGCTGGCGCGTGGGCAGGAGGCGGCCGCGCGCTGCGCCGACGACGCGCGCGCCGCGACCGCGCAGGCGCGCTTCACGGGGCTCGTCGTGGGGATCCTGCCGGCGGGTGCGGCCGTGCTGGCAGAGCTGGCGAGCCCCGGCGCGCTGGCGGCGGTCCTGCGCGTCCCGCTCGCCGTCTGGCTGGCGATCTTCGCGGCGTTCCTGCAACTGCTCGGGCTGCTGGCGATCCGGCGGCTGGGGAGGGTGGCGTGAGCGGGCCCGCGCTCGTGGCCGCGGGCGCGGCGCTGCTCGCCGTGCTCGCGCTGGCGCGGCTCGCGCCTGAGCGCGCCAGCAGCAGACAGCGCGCGCCGGGCCTGCTGGCGGCGGCGCTCGCGCTGCTCGCGCGGCTCGGCCGGCGGCTCGGTGCGCCCGCCGCCACGCGCGACCTCGACGGACGGCTCGCAGCGGCCGGCCGCCCGTTCGGGCTGCGCGCCGCGGACGTGACGGCCGCGATGGGGGGAGCGGCCGCGCTGGGACTCGCGCTCGCGCTGCCGCTCGGCTCGCTGCTGCCGGGGCGCCTCGGCCTGCTCGCGCCGTTCGCGCTGCCGCTCGCGGGCTTCCTCGCGCCGGACCTGTGGCTGCGCCGTCGCGCCGCGAGGCGCGGCGCGGCGATGGAGGACGAGCTGCCGGATCTGCTCGACCTGCTGCGCGTGGCGCTCGGCGCCGGGCTGTCGCTCGACCGCGCGCTGGCCGAGGTCGCGCGCCGCGACCGCGGCCTGCTCGCGCGCGAGTGGCGCACGGCGGCCGTCGAGGTCGAGCTGGGCGTGCCGCGCGAGCGGGCGCTCGCCGCACTGGCGGCGCGCTGCCCGTGCGAGGGGATCGGGCCGCTCGTGCGCGCACTCGAGCGCGGCGCCCGTCACGGCACGCCGCTCGTCGAGGCGCTCGCGGCGCAGGCGCAGGAGGCACGCGCAGCCCGCGCGCGGCGGCTGACCGAGCGCGCCGCGCGCGCCGCGCCGCAGATCCAGCTCGTCGTCGCGCTGCTGCTCGTCCCGTCGGTGCTGCTGCTCGTGGCGGCGGCGCTGCTGGCTTCGTTGCTGGGGTGAGCGGTGCGGTTGGTGCGGGGCGATTGGCTCGTCGCGGGTGGTGCCGGCTCGCTCCGCTCGTCGCGCGGTCGGGCTGCGTGGCGTGCGTCGTCGGCTGGGGAGGGGGCGGGCAGGTGGCTGTCGCGCCGTTTGGTCGCGGCGCCTCGCAGCCCGGGTGCACGGTCGCTCGCCTCGTTTGCGTCGACTTCGCGCCGAGTCGCGCGCAAGCGTGACGGTCCTCAACGAGGACTGTCGATCTGTACCCCTATAGGGGGCACAAGTCGACACTCATCGATCCGGAGTGGACTTCTGTCGGCCGGCG
>DATHEP010000322.1:0-6150 GCA_035318525.1 Conexibacter sp. | reverse complement strand
CACCGAGAGCGATCCGACGACCGCGGCAATCATGAAGATCCTTCACCCGCACGCGGCGATCACCACCGAGCCGTTCGTCGGCACGTACCTGCCCGACAACCGCTTCGACGCCGTCATCGGGAGTGTGCCCTTCTCGGTCGTGCAGCTGCACGACCCCACGCACAACCGCGGTCGGCACATGGTCCACGACCACCACATCATCAAGTCGCTCCGGCTGACGCGCCCGGGTGGACTCGTCGCGCTGATCACGACGCGCGGCACCCTCGACCACCCCGTCGAGAGCGCGCGGCTGGACATGCACGACCTCGCCGACCTTGTCGGCGCCGTCCGCATGCCCGCCACCGACGGGACCGACGTCGCCACCGACCTGCTGATCTTCCGCCGCCGCGAGGAAGGCGTCGAGCCCGGCCCCGCGGACTGGATCGACACGGTCGCGCAAGCGGTCGACGGAAAGAACCTCCGGGTCAGCAAGCACTTCGCGAGGCATCCCGGCCGCGTCCTGGGAACGCTCACCGCCAAGGTAGGCCGCGACGGCCACCGCCGGATCTGCGTCGCGCTCGACCCGGAACGCGGCACCTTCGCCGAGCAGCTCGCGACGGTGCTGGAGCAGATCGCACCGGTGCGGGAGCGGGCGCCGGAGGCGGCCCAGGTGCGGGAGCAGCCGCCGGCCGCGCCCGCGATCGAGGCCCCGTCCGACGCGAGATCCCGCGTGGAGGCGAACTTCGCCGCGATCCGCACGCTCAAGCAGCTCAAGGCCGAGCAGCGCGTGGCGACGGAGCAGGAGCTACGGGTGCTGGCGCAGTGGACCGACTGGAGCCAGGTCCGGGAGCTGTTCGAGGGCGGCTTCGAGTGGACCGCCAAGCGCGACGAGCTGCGCGAGCTGCTCAGCGCCGAGGGGTTCGAGATCGCCGAGAGAAGCGCGACCACCGGGCCTCCCACCCCGCCCGAGTACGCCGAGCACATCTGGAGGACGCTGGAACGGCTCGGCTTCGAGGGCGGCCGCGTGCTCGAGCCCGGCGTCGGCACGGGCGCCTTCATCGGACCCGCGCCGCCGAGCGCGCAGATCACCGGCGTCGAGCTCGACCCGACGACGGCGACGATCGCACGGGTCCTCCACCCCGGCGCGACGATCCGCGCCGAGTCGTTCGCCGACACGCTCGAGCCTGCCCGCAAGTTCGACGCGGTCGTCGGCAGCGTGCCCATCTCCTTCGAGCAGCTGGAGGACCCCGCGCACAACAGCCGGTGGAACGCGACGCACGACCACTTCGTCCTCAAGTCGCTCGCGCTGACGCGTCCTGGCGGCCTAGTCGCGCTGGTGACGGACCACACCACCCTCGACGACGGCTACATGATTCCGCGGGTGGAGATGCACGGGCTGGCGGACCTCGTCGGCGCCGTGCGCATGCCCGCCGCCGACGGCACCGAGCGGGCCACCGACCTGCTGATCTTCCGCCGCCGCGAGACAGGCGCCGAGCCCGGCCCGGGGGCCTGGGTCGACAGCGTCGTCCAGCGGGTCGGCAGCGAGAAGCGGTGGATCAGCGCGTACTTCAGGGAGCATCCCGAGTACGTCCTGGGAACGCTCGCGCTCGAGCCCGACGCCGACGGCCACCAGGTGCTTCGCGTCCGGCCCGACCCCGCGCGCGGCACGATCTCCGCCCAGCTCGCGGCGGCGCTGGAGCGGATCGCGCCGTCGCGGGAGCGGACGCCGGACCCCGACCGCCCGACACCGCCCGAGCCCCCGGCATCGACACCAGGCCGCCCCGCGTCGAAACCCGAACCCCCCGCGTCGAAGCCAGACCGCCCCGCGCAGCCGACCCAGCCGCTCCCCCCGGCCGAGGCGCCGTCCGACCCGAGAGCACGGGTGGCGGGGAACCTCGCTGCCATGCGGACGCTGAAGCAGCTCGACGCCGAGGGCCGTCCGGCGACGGAGCAGGAGCGGCAGGCACTGGCGCGCTGGACGAGCTGGAGCGGCCTCAGGGAGCTGTTCGACGAGCAGCGCGCCGAGTGGGCAGCCGAGCGCACCGAGCTGCGCGCACTGCTCGACGACCACCCATACGTGCAGGCCAGCCAGGAGGCGGCGCTCGGCATCCGGGTCGACCGGGTGCACGCCGAGCAGATCTGGAGGGCGCTGCAGCAGCTCGGCTTCGAGGGCGGCAACGTGCTGGAGCCGATCGGCACGACAAGCGTCTTCGTCGAGCACGCGCCTCCGACTGCGCAGGTCGCCATCACCGAGTGCGACCGCACGACCGCGGCGATCATGGCCATCCTTCACCCGCAGGCGGCCACCACCACTGAATCGTTCGTCCAGACGGACCTGCCCGACGACCAGTTCGACGCCGTCGTCGGGAGCGTGCCCTTCGTCGACCTGCGGCTTCGCGACCCCACGCACAACCGCGCCGGGCACAAGGTCAACGACTACTACATCATCAAGTCGCTGCGGCTGACGCGTCCGGGTGGACTCGTCGCGCTGATGACGACGCGCCACACGCTCGACGAGACGCTCGAGAACGCGCGGCTGGAGATGCACGAGCTGGCCGACCTCGTCGGCGCGGTTCGCATGCCCGCCGCCGACGGGACCGGCGTCGCCACCGACCTGCTGATCTTCCGCCGCCGCGAGGAGGGCGTCGAGCCCGGCCCGGCGAACTGGATCAACACCGTCGGGCGGATGGTCGACGGCAAGCGACTGCAGATCAACGAGTACTTCGCGAAGCATCATGGCGACCGCGTCCTGGGACCGCTCGCCACCGAGGTCGAGCCCGACGGCGAGCGCGTGGTCCGCGTCGCGCTCGACCCGGCACGCGGCACGTTCTCCGAGCAGCTCGCGATGGCGTTGGACCTGATCGCACGCGCACGAGAGCGCGCCGCCGAGCCCGAGCTCCCAGCGCCACCCCCCGCGCCGCAACCCGACCGCCCGGCACGGCCGGCACAGCCAGCCCAACCACTCCCCCCGGTCCAGACCCCCACCGGCACGAGAGGACGCGCGAAGGCGAACATCGCGGCGCTGCGGGTCGTCAAGATGCTCGACGCCGAGGACCGCCCGGCGACCGAGGAGGAGCGCGCCGTGCTGGCCCGCTGGACGGGCTGGGGCGCGGTCCCGCAGATCTTCGACGAGAGCAGAGCCGACTGGGCCGGGCTGCGGACGGAGCTGCGCGAGCTGCTCGACGACAAGGCGTACGCGGCAGCCCGGCGCAGCACGATCAACGCGCACTACACCGACCGCGCGTACGTCCATGAGATCTGGAAGGCGATGCAGCGGCTCGACTTCGAGGACGGCCGCGGCTTCGAGAACCGTCGCGTGCTCGAGCCCGGCGTCGGCTCGGGCACGTTCGTCGGGCTCGCGCCGCCGAACGCGCAGATGACCGGCGTCGAGCTGGATCCGTCGACCGCGGCGATCGCCCGGGCGCTCCACCCGCACGCCACGATCCGCACCGAGTCGTTCGCCGACACGCGCTTCCGCCGCGGGCACTTCGACGCGGTCGTCGGGAACGTGCCCTTCGCGAACGCGCGGCTGGTCGATCGCGAGCACAACCGCCCGGCGCCGGGCTCGAGCAAGCCCGGCCGCCACGTGATGCACAACCACTTCATCATCAAGTCGCTGGAGCTGACGCGTCCGGGCGGCCTGGTGGCGCTGATCACCAGCAGCTTCACGATGGACTCCGCCGACGCGACCGCCCGCGAGGAGATGCACGCGCTCGGCGAGCTTGTCGGCGCCGTCCGCATGCCCTCCTCGGCTCACCGCGAAGCGGCCGGCACAGAGGTCGTGACCGACCTGTTGATCTTCCGTCGCCGCGAGCCGGGCGCCGAGCTCGAGCCGGCGGACTGGCTCGAGGCGCGGCCTCACATGATCGACGGCCACGAGAAGCTCATCAACGCCCACTTCATCGACCGTCCCGAGCGCGTGCTGGGGACGCTGAAGGCCGGGATGGGGATGTACGGCCCGGACACCCTGCGCGTCGAGTCCGACGGCACGCCGACGGCGACGCGGCTCGCAGCCGCGCTGGCGGAGATCGCGCCGGGCGAGGAGCGCGCGATCACCCCCGCGCTGACGCTCGTGCCGCCGCTCGCGCCACCCGAGCGCGACCAGACCGCCGCCGAGCCAGCCGCGCTCGAGCCGGTCGCCGACGCGGAGCTGTGGGACGGGCACATCACCGCCGGCCGCAACGGGACGTTCACCGTGCGCGCCTACGGCGACGACATCCCGCGCGCGGTGCCGAAGAAGCACGCGAACGAGCTGCGCGCACTGCTGGAGCTGCGCGACCTCGCCAAGCGGCTGCTCGCTGTCGAGGCCGCGACGGCCGCGGACACCCCGGAGCTCGCGTCGCTGCGCAGCCGGCTGAAGTGGCGCTACGACGCGTATGTCGGCCAGCACGGGCCGATCAACCGCTTCACGCTGCAACGGACCGGACGGACGGACCCCGAGACGGGCGAGCCGCTGATGCGCCGCGCGGGGGCGCCGGCCGTGACGATCCTGCGCTCGGACCCCCACGCGTCGCTCGTGCGCGCGCTGGAGATCTTCGACGAGGCGACCCAGACCGCCTCGCCCGCGAAGCTGCTGACCGAGCGCGTGATCGTGCCGCGCGCGCTCGTCCTCAGCGCCGAGACGCCCGCCGACGCCCTGACGGTATGTCTTGAGCAGCACGGGGAGGTCGACCTGCCGGCGATCGCGCGGCTGCTCGGCTGCGACGAGGCCGCGGCCCGCACCGGCCTCGGGGAGCTCGTCTACGACGACCCCGCCACCGGCACGCTGGTCCCGGCCAGCGAGTACCTGTCCGGCAACGTGCGCATCAAGCTCGACGCAGCGCGCGCCGCCGCCGAGACCGACCCGGCGCTGTCGGTCAACGTCGCCGCCCTCCAAGACGTCCTGCCGCCCGACCTCGGCATGGACGAGATCATGCCCCGCATCGGGGCCGTCTGGATCGACGCGGCGACCCACCAGCAGTTCCTGCGCGAGCTGCTCGGCACCGACGGCGTCGTCGTCGAGCACGCGGGCGGCGCGATCTGGGAGGTCAAGGGACCCAGCGCGGGTGTCGCCGCCACCCAGGTGTGGGGCATCGACAAGAAGCCGGCGCCGTCGATCTTCAAGGCGCTGCTCGAGCAGCGCGCCATCCAGGTGTACGTCCAGGCGAAGAAGGGAGAGGAGACAAGACTGCTGGATCCCGACGCGACGCTGGCCGCGCGCGAGAAGGCGGACGCGATGCAAGATCGCTTCGCCGAGTGGGTGTGGGAGGAGCCGGAGCGCGCCCGCCGCCTCGTCGCCGAGTACAACCGCCGCTTCAACGCGCTCGTGCTGCGCGACTACACGGCCGATGGGGAGCGGCTGACGCTGCCCGGGATGGCGCCCTTCACGCCGCACCCGCACCAGCGCACCGCGGTCGCGCGCATGCTCGCCGAGCCCGCGGTCCTGCTCGCCCACGCCGTCGGCGCGGGCAAGACCGCCGAGATGGCGATGGGGGTCATGGAGCTGCGGCGACTCGGGCTGGTGACGAAGCCGGCGATCGTCGTCCCCAACCACATGCTCGAGCAGTTCTCGCGCGAGTGGCAGCAGCTCTATCCGCAGGCACGGCTGCTCGCAGCGTCGTCCGAGGATCTGAAGGGCACCGAGCGCCGGGCCTTCGTGGCCCGCGTCGCGACCCACGACTGGGACGCCGTGATCATGACGCGCACGGCGTTCGAGGGCATCGGGATGTCGAAGGAGGCCCAGGAGCGGTACCTCGACACAGAGGGCGAGATGGTGCGCGCGCAGCTCGACCGCGCCAAGGCGGAGGGCGCCAGCATGACGGTCAAGCGCATGGAGAGAGCCGTCCTCGCGGCAGCGGAGCGCTTGAAGAGACTCCTCTACAAGCTCAAGGACCCCGGCGTGAGCTTCGAGCAGACCGGGATCGACTACCTCGTGGTCGACGAGGTGCACGACTACAAGAACCTGCGCACGGTCTCGAACATCCAGGATGCCGCGATCGAGGGCTCGCAGCGCGCCAGCGACCTGCACATGAAGGTCGAGTACCTGCGCAGCCGCAACGGAAAGCGCGTGCTCACGATCGCGACCGCGACGCCGATCGCCAACAAGATCAGCGAGGCGCACGTGATCCAGCGCTATGCGCGGCCCGACGTGCTGCGGGACGCGGGCGTCGAGGACTTCGACTCGTGGGCCGC
>DATHEP010000321.1:0-2559 GCA_035318525.1 Conexibacter sp. | reverse complement strand
ATCTCGGCAACGCAGAGCAACATCGAATTGTCGCTGCGCGCCACGCCGGCGGCCTCGGGGGCGGGGTCCTTCGCCTTCACCCTCGGCGCGGGTCGCCGAGGAAGCTCGCTGAGCGTGAAGAGCAGCGGCAGCGACGCGCTTCCCGACGCCGGCACGACGCCCGCCCTCGACTTCAGCGCCGACTCGCACACCCTCTTCTTCCAGGGTGGCGTGCAGGCGGCGCTTCACGACTATGCGACGCTCGACGTGAGCGCGCGGCAGGAGAGCTCGTCGCTCGAATCCGGCAGCGGCTCGGAGCTGTATCCGGCGGTGCTGGCGAGCATCGACCTCGCGCGGGCGAATCCGGGCCTACAGCATGGCACGACCATCGACGCGTTGGTGCTGCGCGCGGGCTGGTCGCGCGCGGGGAACGACGCGACGCCGGCGCTGCTGCTTCAGTCGCTCCAGGCGGTGCCCGCCGCGCTCGTGAGCCAGATCGCCGAGCCCGAGATCACGACCGGCTTCGAGCTGGGCGGAATGGCGAGCATGTTCGACCGCCGTGTCTCGGTCGACCTGTCGTACTACAACGAGCGCAGCGAGAACCTCCTCGTGCCCACGCCCGGCGCCTTCGCGCGGACGGGCGAGGTCACCAACAATGGCATCGAAGCGCAGGTGGGGCTCGTCCCCTTCCGCATGAGCGACGCGATCGAATGGCGCGTGGGCGGCAGCTTTGCCCGCAATACCAATGAAGTGAAGTCGCTGGACGCGGTCGCGACGTCCGTGTGGCTGACCAATCCGATCGGCGGCGTCAGTGTGGAGGCGCGCGTCGGCAGCGCTCTCGGCGCGATAGTCGGCACGAGCTACCTGCGCGACGCCTCGGGGCAGCTGCTCCTTCGCGACGGCCATCCCCTTCCCGACAGCGTGACCGGACCCCGGGTGCTGGCGACGTCGGCGCCGAATTGGACGGCCGGCCTGTCGAGCGGGTTGAAGATCTGGGGGATCGACTTCAGCGTGCTGTTCGACATCAGCCGCGGCGGGAAGATCTTCAGCGCGAGCAACCGCGCCGGCGCCTTCGCGGGGAATCTCGCCGAGACCGCGTTCCGTCCCGATACCGGACTGCTGATCGCGGGCATCGACGCGGCGACCGGCGCGGCGAACACGGTGCACGTGACGACCGAGGACTACTATCACTCGCTCGGGGCCATCGGCGAGCGCTGGCTGTACGACGCGAGCTTCGTGAAGCTCCGCGAAGCCCGTGCGACGATCGATCTGCCGCTGCACGCTCTGGGACTTCACGCGCAGCGGCTGCGCGCGTCGCTCGTCGGCAGGAATCTCGCGTTGTGGACCGACGCGCCGAACATCGATCCGGAGTCGGTGCTGAGTGCGGCGGTCTTCGGCGGTGCGGAGCTCGGGCAGTTGCCGACGACCCGGAGCGTGGGGGTGCAGTTCACCCTGACGCCCTGACCTGCTTCGTTCCGCGATCATCGATCACGGCTGAGGTGACCGAGGCAAGCCGTCAGTCATAGGCCGGCAGCCACTGTCCACCGAGCACCGACAGCTTTCTTCTGTCACCTCAGCCGTGTCTCATCGCGTCTGCCGTTGCCAAGACGGCGCCGTGGCATTTTGCGGGATTTGCTCCACAACTCTGCCGTATCGCCGCGACAGATGGATTCCTCGTCAGGATTACCGACCCTGTCGAACCATCTCTAAGCTGTTATGTTGCCGGTAGTTGAATGGTCCCTACGTCAATGGTGCGCGGGGAATGGAAGATGCCACGCGCTTTCGTGCTACACCTGATTACTCGTCTCACCAAAATGACTGAAAAAGCCTCTTCGCAGCGATATAGCCAGGTCCGGGAGCAGTTGCGAGCCAGACCGCGCGTCTGGCTGGTGACCGGTGCCGCGGGATTCATCGGCTCCAACCTCGTCGAGGAGCTGCTCGGGCTCGGCCAGACGGTGGTCGGACTGGACAACTTCGCCACCGGCTACGAGACCAATCTCGCCGACGCGACGGCGATGCGTGCCGGTCGGCGTGCGAGGGGGTGGAGCTGGTGCTGCATCAGGCGGCGCTGGCGTCCGTGCCGAGGTCGATCGCCGATCCGGTGAGCAGCAGCCAGGTGAACGTCGAGGGATTTCTCAACGTGCTCGTCGCGGCGCGCGACGCCGGCGCGACGCGCGTCGTCTACGCGTCGTCGAGCTCCGTGTACGGCGACGCGACGACGATTCCGCAGGTCGAGGACAAGACCGGGCGGGTGCTCTCGCCGTACGCGGCGAACAAGGCGACGAACGAGCTGTACGCGTCGGTATTCCAGCGCAATTACGGGGTGGAGACGCTGGGGCTCCGCTACTTCAACGTGTTCGGCCGCCGGCAGGATCCGAACGGCGCGTACGCGGCGGTGATCCCGCGGTGGATCGCGAATCTGCTCAACGACGTGCCGTGCGAGATCTTCGGCGACGGCGAAACGAGCCGCGACTTCTGCTACGTGGCCAACGCCGTGCAAGCCAATATCCGCGCGGCGCTTGCCGGGGACGAGGCGCAGGGCGAGGTCTATAATGTCGCGGTGGGCGAGCGGACCAGCCT